>NZ_JBFULT010000111.1:0-15425 GCF_054049755.1 Bradyrhizobium sp. P5_C11_2 | reverse complement strand
GGTCGCCTCATGGCACATGTTGGAACAGTCGGGAAAGTTGTTGGTGCCGTATTCGCGCACGAACAGCTGGTAGAGGAAGGCGGCTTCGTTCGAGGTTCGCCCGGACGTGTAGAAGTCCGCCATGTTCGGGTCCGGCAGCGCCCTGAGCTGGCGACCGATCATGTCGAAGGCATCGCTCCACTCCACCGGGAGGTAGCGGTCGGAGGCAGCGTCATAGGCCATCGGATGCGTGAGACGTCCGACCATCTCGAGATCATAGTCGCCCCATCCCGCGAGCTCGGTGACGGTGTGCTCGGCGAAGAACTCCGGCGCGCAGCGCTTGGACGTCGCTTCCCAGGCAATCGCCTTGCCGCCATTCTCGCAGAACTCGAATGAAGAGGTGTGTTTCGGATCAGGCCAGGCGCAGCCGGGGCAGTCGAAGCCCTCCGGCTGATTCATGCGGCTCAGCGTCGCCGCGCCCTTCACCGGAATCCGCTGCACCAGCAGGGCCTCGCTGAGCGCCTTGAGAGCGCCCCATCCGCCGGCCGGTTCACGGTAGGGACGCACCGATTTCCTGGTCATTTCAATATCTCTCAATATCGCAGTCGTCCCGCCAGTTAAGGGCTGCCCCGATGGAAGCGTCTTTTCAAATCAGAGCTCGAATTTCTCAATTGCACAGCTTTGGTCCGGACCGTGCGCCTGAAGCAGCCAGTGCATTCCGGAAAAAGGAACGCCGTTCGCGGAAGCTGAGCCGGCCGTCAGAAACTAGTCTGGACGCTTGGAGCCCGTCGCGACACTGGGCTCGCGACACTTTTCAGGAGCGACCAACATGTTTTCACGACGTGATTTGCTGGCCATGTCGGCGGCTGGTGCCGCCATGGTCGGCTCCAGCGCACAAGCAGCAACCTTCGGCAATCCGGATGAGCCGCCGCAAGGCGCCGTGAATGCCAAGGGACCCGGAAGCCTGACCGATCCCGGTCCGCAAGACCCGGCGCTCGCCAGGCAGTTTCCCTCGGAGCAGACGCCGCCGGCAACCGACGTCGGCGGCCTGCCGTTGAACTGGTCTTCCTTCAACAATGCGTCGAGGCGCATCCAGAACGGCGGCTGGGCCCGGCAGGTCACGGTCGAGGATTTCGCAATCTCAAAGGAAATATCCGGCGTCAACATGCGGCTTTCCGCGGGCGGCATCCGCGAGCTGCATTGGCATCAGGCGGCCGAATGGGCGATCATGACATCCGGCAACTGCCGCATCACGGTGCTCGATGTCCAGGGCCGCCCCTATGTCGCCGATCTCAAACCCGGCGACCTCTGGTATTTTCCAGCAGGCGCGCCGCATTCGCTGCAAGGACTTGGCCCCGACGGCTGCGAATTCGTGATCTGCTTCGACGACGGCCACGCCAGCGAGTTCAACACGCTCCTGGTGACGGATTGGCTCGCCCACACGCCTCCAGAGGTACTGGCCAAGAACTTCGGGGTCCCGGCCGAATCCTTCGCCAAGATTCCGCTTCACGATCTCTGGATCTTCCAGGGCACGTTGCCCGGCGATCTTGCTGCAGATCGTGCGGCGGTCGCCAAGCATGCCGAAGCGCCACCCTACCCGTTCGTCCATTCGCTCGGCAGCTCGGCTCCGGTCAAGGAAAGTTCCGCCGGAAGCATCCGCCTCGCCGATAGCACCAACTTCAAGGTAGCCACCACCGTCGCGGCAGCACTAGTGACGATGCCCCCAGGCGCCATCAGGGAGATGCACTGGCATCCGAACGCGGACGAGTGGCAGTACTACATCAAGGGCAAGGCGCGGATGACCGTGTTCAATACCGGTCCCAACGCGTTGACGACGAATTTTGCCGCCGGCGACATCGGTTATGTCCCGCGCAATCTCGGCCATTATGTCGAGAATGTCGGCGACACCGAGCTGCAATTCGTCGGCGTGTTCCGCGCGCCTCGCTACGAGGAGGTGTCGCTCTCCGATTGGCTGACGCATACACCGCCAAAACTGGTCGCCCAGCACTTCAACATCGACGAGAAGCTGATCGCCCGGTGGCCGGACAACAGCCCCGGCATCATGCCGAAGGCCTGAACGACGGGATCACGAATGAGAAAGGCGCCGGAGACGGCGCCTTTCCTTTCTTGCGGCATTTTCGGCGTCGTGCGGGCCTCAATAGTGATCCGCCGCGGAGACGGCCTTGCCACGGAAGATGCGATAGCCGACCGCGACATAGAGCAGCATCAACGGGAATACGAACAGGCCCGCGCCCCAGAACATGAAGGCGAGACTCGCATGGGGCGCCGCGGCCTGCTCGATCGTGACGACGAAGGGGATCATGTAGGGCCAGAACGACAGGGCCAGCGTTCCGAAGGCCGACACGAAGATCAGCGAGACCATGTGAAACGGCCAATAATCGTCGTGGCGCAGGATGCTCCTGGCGAGCATCGCCGCAGCGCCGGCGCCGACCAGTGGAAACACCAACAGATAGGGACGGTCGATCCAGCGGTGCAGAATCGGAAGATGTTCGGCGAGCGCGTAGACGAAGACGATGACCAGGAATGCCAGGACACCGACCGCCAGCGGCGGGATCTGACGCCGCGCGTCGTCCCGAACCGGGCCTTCGCACTTCCTCACCAGCCAACACGCGCCGAGCAGCGCGTAACCAAAGCAGAGTCCGATCCCGCACAGCACGGAGAAGGCCGTCAGCCAACCGAAGGTGCCGCCGGTATATTCACCGTTCGAGAATTGAAGTCCCTGGACGAGGGCGCCGACCATCGCCCCCTGCATGAAGCTCGCGGCCAACGAGCCTGCCGAGAAGCTGACGTCCCAGACCCAGCGCGAGCGCTGCGCCTTGCCGCGAAATTCGAATGCCACGCCGCGCAGGATCAATCCGAGCAGCATCACCACGACCGGGATATAGAAGGCCGGCATCACCATGGCATAGACCGCGGGAAAGGCGCCCCACATGATCACGCCCGTGACGATCAGCCAGGTTTCATTGCCATCCCAGACCGGAGCAATCGTGCCCAGCATATCGTCCCGCTTCGCCTTCCCGTTGGCCAGGCCGAACAGCATGCCGACGCCGAGGTCGAACCCGTCGAGGAGGAGGTAGATCAGAATGCTGATGGCAAGGAGCGCAACCCAGAACATCACCATGGTTATTCTCCCGCCTTGATAAAGCTGCGCGTCTCCGCCGCCCGGTCGGCGAGCGACATCGGCCGATTTGGCACGGGGATGTGCAGCGGCTTGCCGCCGAGCCCCGCCGGACCGGCGCGCAGCAGCCGGTAGATGTAGTAGGTGCCGAACGAGAAGATGAAGGCGTAGACCGCGACGAACAGGATCAGCGAAGCCGTCGCGGCCGCCGCGGTCAGGGACGGCGTTACCGCATCGGCGGTCCGCAGCACCCCGTAGACGGTCCAGGGCTGACGGCCCACTTCCGCGGTGTACCAGCCGGTGAGGATCGCGATCCACGGCAACGGAAAGCTGAGGAAGATACCCCAAAGCAGCAGGCGGCTCCGCTCGAGGCGACGCTTGAGGCCGAGCCAGGTCCCGAGCCACGCCAGCCCCAGCATCACAAGCCCGCAACCGACCATGATGCGGAAGGTGAAGAACGGGATCACCACCGGCGGCCGGTCCTCGGGCGCGAAGCTGGTCAGACCGACCTCCTTCGAGGTCAGACTCATGCTCCCGATGATGCTCCCGAGAACCGGAATCGATATGGCGTATTTGTTGGATTCGGTGGCGGAATCGGGGATCCCGATCAGCACCTCTGAGGCCGGCTGCTCGTCATGCCAGCGAGCCTCGATCGCGGCGAACTTGACCGGCTGGTAATCGTGGACATAGTCGCCGACGAGATGACCGATGAAGAGCTGGACCGGAAGCAGCACCGCTGCGAGCGCAAGGCCCATGTGCAGCATCACGAGCGCCTCGGGACGATAGGTCCGCCGCAACAGATACCACGCGCCAGTTGCCGCCACGCAGAACGCGCCGGTCAGGTAGGACGCGAGCAGCATGTGCGGAAACCGGACCCAGACCACCCGGTTGAAGATGATCTGCGCCCAGTCGTCGGGCACGAACTGACCATTCTGCATGACGTAGCCGGTCGGCACCTGCATCCAGCTGTTGTTGACCATGATCCAGAACGCCGAAAGCGTCGTTCCGAGCGCCACCATGGCTGTGGAGAACAGGTAGAACCAGGGCGGCACCCGGGTCCGCCCGAAGATGAGGATGCCGAAGAAGCTCGCTTCCAGCATGAAGGCGGTGAAGGTCTCGTAGGACAGCAGCGGCCCCTGGATCGGCCCTGACATCTTCGAGAGCACGCTCCAGTTCGTTCCGAACTGGAATGCCATCACGACGCCCGAGACCACGCCCATGCCAAAGGCGACGCCGAAGATCTTGAGCCAGAACTCGAACAGGGTCCGGTAGACCGACTTGCCGCTGTACAAGTGCATCGCTTCGAGCACGGTGAGCCAGGCGGCAAGCCCGATCGTGAATGCCGGGAAGATGATGTGAAACGAGATGGTGAAGGCAAATTGCAGCCGTGAGAGGAGCAGCGCCGTCGGATCCATCGCAAAGCCCCCCTTGGCTCAGGCTCGTTTCGCAGCCGATGGCGCGCGTGCGGCCGGCCGCTGGATGTCGTCGACCTTGAGGACCGCGGCTGTCGCTGCGCGAATCTGACGACAGAACTCCGCGTCATCGATCAGCGACACGCCATAGGACGGGATGATCTTCTTCAGCTTCGGCAGCCAGGCGCTCGCCGTCAGCTCGCGGGCGAAGCACTTCTCCAGCACGCTGATGGCGATGAATGCCGCGGTGGAGGCGCCCGGCGAGGCGCCGAGCAAGGCCACCAGCGAATGATCGTCCGCGCCGACGAGCTCGGTCCCGAACTCGAGCAGCCCACCCCGCTTGACGTCGGGCTTGATGATCTGGACGCGCTGGCCCGCGACCTGCAATCGCCAGTCCTTCGGGTCGGCCTTCGGAAAATATTCGTCGAGCGCCGCAAGACGATGGCTCTCGGACTGCAGCACCTGCCCGACCAGATATTCGGTGAGATCGAAATTGTCGCGCGCCACCGAAAGCAGCGGCTTGACGTTGGCAGGACGAATAGATTCGAACAGGTCGAGCAGCGAGCCATGCTTGAGGAACTTGCTCGAGAAGCCCGCATAGGGGCCGAACAGCAGCGAGTGCTGACCGCCGATCACGCGCGTATCGAGATGCGGCACGGACATCGGCGGCGAGCCGACCGCGGCCTTGCCGTAGACCTTGGCATGGTGACGTTTGTTGATCTCCGGATCGTCGCAGCGCAGCCAGATTCCGCTGACGGGAAAACCGCCATAGCCGCGCCCCTCCGGGATGCCGGATTTCTCCAGCAGCGGCAGCGCACCGCCGCCGGCTCCGATGAAGACGAATTTTGCGCGGACCGAGCGGGTCTCGCCGCTCGCGGTGTCCCGCACTCCGACGCGCCACCGGCCGCCCTGCTCCCGGTCAAGACCGGTGACGCAGCTGTTGTAGTGGACCGCGCAGCCTGGCTGGCTGACGAGATGACCAACCAGCAGATGCGTCAACGAGCCGTAATCGACGTCGGTGCCGGTGATGATGCGCGTTGCGGCAACCGGTTCGTCGCCGCTCCTTCCGTCCATCACCAGCGGCGCCCATTCGGCAATCTGCCTCGGATCCTCGGTATGTTCCATGCCCTCATAGCAATGATGGGCCGACATCGCCTTGAACCGCTTGCCGAGGAACGCGACGTTCTCCGCACCGTGCACGAAGCTCATATGCGGCACCGGATGGATGAAGGCGCACGGATCCGCAATCGCCCCCTTGTCGATCAGGTAGGACCAGAGCTGCCGGGAGAGGTCGAACTCGACGTTGACCTGGAGCGCCTTGGAGATGTCGATACTGCCGTCGGGCCGCTGCGGCGTGTAGTTCATCTCGCAGTTCGCCGCATGTCCGGTACCGGCATTGTTCCAGGAGTCGGAGCTTTCCAGCGCGCAATCCGCCAAAACCTCGAACGCCTGGATCGAGAGAGACGGCTCCAGCTCCTTGAGGAGGACGCCGAGCGTGGCGCTCATGATGCCTGCGCCGATGAGGACAACGTCGATTTCGCGGTCGGAGGTTGCTTGCATGGTCGTTTCTCTTCGTTGAGCGTTGCTGTTCTGGATTGCGCGATTCTGGATTGCTCGATCAGGCCCCGACCGATTGCCGCGCTTTGGCGCGGAACGGCACAACGGCTCCCGGTCGCAGGATCAAATAGGCACGGCGCCAGGACGAATCGTCCGTCAGTTTCCAGCTGTGTCCCGAGCCCACGGTGTCTTCGGCAAGCAGGATGTTGCCGGGATGAAGCAGGAAGTGATGGCCGTCACGGGTCTGGAAATCGAGCGTTCCGCTCAGCGTGATCACCAGCTGGCGGATCGGCGCGGTGTGCCAGGCGAAAGCCCCGCCCGATTCGGTTTMCTGGAACGAGACGCTGGCGACATCGATCTTGCCAGTCAGCAAGTCGCCACGCTGGCCCGGCTCAAGCTCAATGACGCCTTCCTCGAAATGCGAGTTGTTGTCCTGTCCGGTCCATAGGCGCACACAACGGATCATGGTTTCTGTCCTTGCTGTTATTGCATTGCTTGCGGAGTGGTCGTCGGGCGGAACGGCACCACGGCATCCGGTTCGAGCGGCGTGTAGAGGCGGCGCCACGGCTCCTCGTCCAACATGGTCCAATTGTGGCCCGCTCCGCTGACATCTTCCGTGAACAGGACGTCGCCCGGATGAAGCACGAAGCTTCCGTCCGATGTCTCGAACCGCAGCGTGCCGCTCAGGGACATGACGAGCTGCCGCACGGCATCCGGATGCCATCCGAGTTTCGGATCCACATCCGTCTCGTGGAACGACGCGGCGCCGACCTGAAGCTTCGCGCTGAGTGCGTCGCCCCTGGCTCCGCGCTCGAGCTCGATGACACCTTCCTCGAAGTGCGACTTGCCGTCCGCACCCGTCCAAAGTTTGACGCACCGGATCATCGCGTCGGCTCCTTCAGCCGGCCTTCGCGCCGATTGCGAGCGGCACCTTGATCTCGGCAACATAGGGTTTGACCATCTTGGCGGGATCCACGATGCGGTCGAACTCCGGCTCGGTCACGAAACCGAGCTTCAGCGCCGCCGACTTCAGGGTGAGGTCATTGTCCATCGCGTAATGCGCGATCCGCGACGCCTTGTCGTAGCCGATCACCGGCGCCAGCGCGGTCACAAGCATCAGCGACCTGTCGACATACTCCTTGATCTTCTTGCGGTTCGGTTCGGTGCCCTCGACGAGGAAGGTGCGGAAGTTCGTGCAACCGTCGGTGAGAATGGTGACGGACTGCGCGATGTTGTGGATGATCAGCGGCTTGTAGACGTTCATTTCCAGGTAGCCGCCGGCTCCGCCGAACCCGACGGCGACGTCGTTCGCCATCACCTGCACGGCAATCATCGTCAGCGCTTCCGCCTGCGTCGGATTGACCTTGCCCGGCATGATCGAGGAACCCGGCTCGTTCTCGGGGATCAGCAATTCGGCGAAGCCCGCGCGCGGACCGCAGGACATCAGACGGATGTCATTGGCGATCTTGTAGAGCGAGCCGGCGAGCGTGCGGAGAGTGCCGGACAGCTGCACCAACGCATCGTGCGCGCCCTGCACGGCGAACTTGTTCGGCGCGCTGACGAAGGGCAGTCCCGTCAGCCGTGCGATTTCGGCAGCAACGGCCTCGGCGAAGCCCGGGGCCGCATTGATCCCGGTGCCGACCGCCGTGCCGCCCAATGCGAGCCGGAACACGCCCTTGAGCGCGTCGTCGATACGCGCCAGATCGTCGGCGAGCATGCCCGCGTAACCGGACCACTCCTGTCCCAGCGTCAGCGGGGTCGCATCCTGCATGTGGGTTCGGCCGATCTTGACGACGTCGTCCCACTGGTCCGCCTTTCCAGCGATCGCGTCATGCAGTGCCTCGACCGCCGGCACGAGACGCTGCGTCACGTTCATGGCGGCCGCGATGTACATGGCCGACGGAAAGCTGTCGTTCGACGACTGCGACATGTTGACGTGATCGTTCGGGTGGACCGGGTGCTTGCTCCCGAGCGGCGTGCCTGCGAGCTGGCAGCATCGGTTCGAGATCACCTCGTTCACGTTCATGTTGAACTGCGTTCCGCTGCCCGTCATCCAGACGTGAAGCGGAAACATGTCCTGATGCTGGCCGGCGAGTATCTCGTCGCAGACATGGACGATCAGCTTGTGGATCTTGCCATCCAGACGCCCGCCGGCACAATTTGCGTTCGCAGCCGCTTTCTTCAGGATCGCGTAGGACTGGATCATCTCACGCGGCATCAGGTCCTTGCCGATGCTGAAATGCTCCAGCGAGCGCTGCGTCTGGGCACCCCAGAGCTTGTCAGCGGCAACGTCGACTTCGCCCAGGCTGTCTGTCTCTTTACGGAGATCGTTCATCCTTGCCTCTCGTGGCAGTTGGTGTCGGAAGGGCCATCTCGGCACTGCGGGAAAGCTTATGGTCCGCACGGCACGCGGGCTTCCGTGAACGAACGTCCTTTTGCGCAATGGCATGGTGGGCGCTTCGCGCATCGATGAGCGCGGGGCTGTCACGGGTGCAAAAAGTTCCGATCGACGACCGAGCGTCAGCGCGGCCGGCGGCAGAGCCAGAGAACGCACACCGACGACGCGATCGGCAGGGCAAGGCTCCACGCGCCCAACCACCTCGTCACGCAACCGCTGATGGCGGCTCCCAACAGGAACATCAGGCAAAGCAGGAGCATGGTTCCGGCGCCGCGTGCCGCATCACGATCGGACGTCGCAACGGACTGGTCGATGGCGCGGAGCATGTTGCCGGTGACGGTCATGGAGAGATACTTCCAGCGCTCGACCTGCCTGAAGCTGGCCGACTGCAGCGCGACACCAAAGGAGATTCCGGGGATCGCGACCATATCCGGAACGCGATGAAGCAATAGCATCATTGCTGCCAGGCAGGCGATCTCTCCGGCGAGGCAGAGCAGCGGCGCCCGGATGCGGATCGCGATCGACGCGCCGAGGAGAAAGGCGGCAATCGGAAGCAGATGGTGGACCGCCTGCTGCCATTGGCCGGACATGGCGTAGACGCCGAGGAACACGACATTGCCGGTTTGCGAACTTGCAAACACGCCGCCGAGCGAGAGCCAGGTAAAGGCGTCGAGAAAGCCACCGGACATGCTCAGGAGAGATGCGACGAGAAGCGACCGCTCCGGAGCGTAGATGCCGACAGACGCCTCGACTTCCAGCTCTGGAGACACGGCCTGGATCGCCATATTCGTCCGCCCGTGAGATCAGCCGCCGGCGCGTCGCGCGGCCTCTTCAGGCAGCAGGACGCGGCGCGGGTGCGTGAATACGCCGTATCCGTCATCGCGGGCGATCGCGAGCAGCGTAATCCCCGCCTCGTCCGCAGTCCGGATTGCGAGTGCGGTCGGCGCGGAAACGGCCACGATGACCGGTGCGCCGATCATGGCCGCCTTCTGCACCATCTCGACCGAAACGCGGCTCGTCAGCAGCACGGCGCCATCGCAAGCCGATCTCCCCTCGCGAACGAGCGAACCGGCGAGCTTGTCGAGCGCATTGTGCCGGCCGACATCCTCCCTGACCGGGCCGATGCCGGTGCGAGGATGCCAGAACGCCGCCGCGTGGACCGACCGCGTCTGCTGATTCAGGATCTGGAGGGGAGACAGCGCCTGCATGGCGCCCAGCAAGTCCCGCGCGTGAAAGGCGTGGCTCCGGCTCGCCACCCGCGACGGCGCGCGGCGTGCCTGCTCGAGGCTCTCGATGCCGCATAGCCCGCATCCGACGGGGCCGCTGATGGCCCGGCGCCGCGCCGCCAGCGATGCCGCGCGGTCGCCATCGAGCCACATCCGCACCTCGATGCCGAGCTCGTTCGGGACCAGCTCGATGCTGCTGATCTCGTTCACGCGGTCGACGATGGCCTCGGTGAGGCTGAAACCGATCCCGAAATCTTCCAGATCGGCCGGCGTCCCCATCATCACGGCATGGGTCGACCCATTATACGTGAGCGCGATGGCGGTCTCCTCGGCGACCAATCGCGAAGCCGATTTGGTCTGACCGCCGCGCCAGGCAATTTCCCAATGCCGCGTGAATGTCGATCCCGTCATCATGGCTCACACTGTCGCCGGCTGGGCCGAATGGCGCGAAGCACGGCTCCTGAGCGCGATCCCGAAAGCGATGAATCCCCATCCCTGGAAGATCAGGTCGACGACCAGCATCGCACCGAGCAGCCACAGGCCGATGGCGGGCCAGCTCGCGATCAGCAGGACGCCGACGCAGAAGGTCAGAACGCCGGCAGCCGCGATCCAGCGCCAGCCCGCGGCCGGCCGCATATGGAAGCCGGCCCAGATCCGTATCGCCCCGGCGACGACCAGGAAGGCGCACACCACGAGGGACAGCGTGAACGAGGCCAGGATCGGGTCGTAGAGGATGATGACGCCCGCGGCTCCATAGACGATCCCCGCGAGCAGCCAAAACAGGAATCCACGGAGGCCGCGCACCGAAAAGGCATGCACGATCTGGAAAATGCCGGCGGCCGCCATGGTGGCGCCGATGACCAGCACGGAAGCGAGGCTCGCCGCCATCAGATTTGCGGATGCAACACCGCCGAGGATCAGTTCACCGACCCCCAGCGCAACGAACCAGCCCCATTTTCCGGTGATCGCGTGGATGGCCTTACCGAGCGAGGTCTTCGAGTTCGATATATCAGTCATGGCTTGACCCTTGTTCGCAGACCGGTCCGCCGGTCATGAATGGGCGCAAGCGTACAAAGATCGGCCCTGGGCCATCTTTCGAGGACGCAGCGATATTATTTCATCCGCACGATGCGGATCGTCGCGAGAGAAGCGGGCAATGGACGGGCGCGTAGCCGACAGACCCGCCCAGCAGCGAGCCCGGCGGCAGGCGTCACGGCACGATCCACGACTAACGCGGGACGTTCACGACGGTCCTGGTCCCATCGGGTCCGACGGAAACATCGACCGTTCCGTGCAGATGCGCGGCGAGCGTCTCGACGATGGATCGGTCTTCTTCCCGATACCGGCTCTCGTCGAATGGGCCATTGTCCGTGATGCAGCACGCGATCGACGTTGCCGTCCCCCGCACTTCGAGATGAATGGCGCCTGCCCCGCCATGGGCGACGTGGCGCGCCGCATTGGTGATCGCTTCGAAGACGATCATCCCCAACAGCCAGCAGCGCTCGGAGTTGATCTTCAGCGGGTGCAGCAGAAGTGAGAGCGCAATCCCCTCGCCTTCGAGGCTCGAGCGGCTGATCGACCGGCACAATTGCTGAAGATAGGCCGCGAGATCGACGGTGGTGGTGAACTGCGGCATTTGCAGCGCGCGGTAAAGCCGCGCGTGACTTTCCAGCCTGTCCTGCACGGAAGCGAGGGCAGCCCTCGCTTCCGCGCCGTCGCAGCGGTTGGCCGCCTTCGACACCAGATCGATCACCGAGGCAAGCTCGTCATCGATCCGATGCGCGAAATCGCGCAAAAGCAGGCGCTCCGCCCTTACGTCGCCATCCGGCAGGAGGTCCGAGAGGCTGCTCATCCTTCACCCGCTTCCCGGCCGAACGGCATGCGCTGCACTTACGAATTCGGACCGCTGCGGCCGGTCTCGTACAGGAACCAGACGCGCCGTTCCGTCTCGTCAATCCAGTTTTCCAGGAGGCTTGCGGTGGCGATATCGCCATATTCGTCGCAGAGCTCGTGGACCCGGCGCATTTCCCGCGTCAGCTGCTGATTGTCGCTGCGCAGCTCGGCCAGCATGTCCTGCGGATCGACATAGTCGGCGTCGTTGTCGAGAATGCGCTGCTCGCGTGCGATCTGGCCGATCGAGCGCAGCGTCGTTCCGCCGATCTTGYGCGCGCGCTCGGCGATGTCGTCGGTCATCGCGAAGATCTGGTCGGCCTGCTCGTCGAGCAGGAGGTGGTAGTCGCGAAAGTGGCGGCCCGATACGTGCCAGTGGAAGTTCTTGGTCTTCAGGTAGAGCGCGAAAACGTCGGCCAGCAGCGCCCTCAGCGCGGCTGGAACGTCCCGGTTCGCGTTGGCTCCGAGGTCCGTCGGGCTTTGGATATCTGCTTTGGTCATGGTCGGCATCCTTGTTGGAGGTTGAAAAATCCTAGCCGCCCGGCGCGCAAGCGGTCTTTCCGGCCCGCAGGAGCATTTTTGGATCGCACGCCTGCGACGGGCGCCTGCCGGCACGCTGGCCGCGTTCACTCCGCTCGTGTCATCCTGTCCCGCAGCGGCAGAAGCGCCATCGTCCCGAATACGCCATCGCGGCGGATCAATGCGTGGAACAGCCCCGCCGCCAGATGCAGCAGCACGAGGGCAAAGAACGCGAAGCCCAGATAGGCGTGGGCATTCCACAGCAGCGTGTGCACGCCGTCGCTCTGCGGCAGCAGCGGGGGAATTTGAATCCCGCCATACAGGACGACCGGATAGGCCGCGGCCCAGAGCATGCCGAGGCCGAGCACCGGCAAGACGATCATGAGACCATACAGGAGCTGGTGCGACAATCTCGCTCCGAGCTTCATGGTTCCCGGGAGATCGGCCGGCAATGGCGGCGCGCCGTAATACAGCCGCAACGCCAGCCTGATCAGGACGAGGACCAGCAGCGTGACGCCGAGCGTCTTGTGGAGCAGGATGAGCGGCAGATATTTCGGCGCGATGGTGGCGACCATCCCGGCGCCAATGAAAAGCATGGCCAGGATGCAAACCGCCATCAGCCAGTGCAGGAGCCGCTGGATCAGGGCAAAACGATGCGGAGCGGTGGTCATGGCTTGGCGGCCTCGGTTCGCGGATAATCCTTGGCCTCGGCAGCGCGCAGATCGTAGGACCTGCGGTAGACCGATGAGCGTGCAGCCGGGAACGGATCGTCCGATACCCGGATTCCCTGCGGCAGGACGGCCGGATCGAAGTTGATGTCGCGGCACGGCCCATCCCGCTCCGGCTCGATCCGCTGCACGATCAGCGTTCCGACCTGCACGGTGCGACGGGTCTCCGGCCACGGCTTGCTCGGGTCCGCGGTCGGATCGCCCGGATCGGCCACGGTCGTGACCATGGTCCATCGTAGCGGCCCGGCGCTCCGGACCCGTTCCGTGATCTCCTGCTCGAGAAAATCCGGACCGCGCTTTTCGAGGTCGGCCTGCGAGATCGGAACCGGTCGTGCCGAGGGCAGCAGCGACCATCGCACCGTGTGGTCGCCGCCCTTCGCATCCGTGAACACGAAGCTGTTGAGGCCGTGATAAGGCTCTTCCGCATAACTGCCGGTCCAGGGCGCCGTCTTGGCCCAGGCCGCGAAGGGACCGAATTCCGGATTTGCCTGGATGAACGCCTTCATCGCCTCCGGATCCTTCTTGCCGGATGCGATCAGCAGGTCGTGAAACGCCTGCGGCGTCGAAACTGCGAAGAACGGCGGGTTGATCATCGCCATCCGCCACGCCTCGCCATCCGCTGCCGTGATCTGCAATCCCATGCCGCGCACGCGCACGGTCGCATCGACCGCGTTCGGATCGGCGGTGCCGAGATTGAAACGGCCCAAGGCTGGATACCGACCCTGCTCGAACACCTTGGCCCGGGAGAGTTCCACGCCGTTTCCGTTCGCCTCGAACGTCCCGGTGAAGCAGATTCCCTTGGCATGATTTCGCCGGTGCCCGAGCGGCACGCCGCTTGGAGGCGTCAATGCTGCGATCATCCGCGCCGGGGTCAGGCGCTCGGGTGAGAGCCACCCTGCCGTATATGCGAACGCAGCGGCGCCACCGCCGAGGACGGCTGCAATCATGACGAGCGATCCAAGACCCGAGCGCGATGGCTTGCCTGGCAGATTCATTCGGTCTCCTCGCGCGCCCCGCGACCGCCTGGCGACCGGATACGCGCAGCCCCATTGTCGAGTAACGAGAGGTCGTTTTAGCGGGCCGCCGCGGCTGCGATCTTCTCAAACTCACGGCCAATTTCGCGAAGGCACGCCAGCTTCTGCCCGGCCTTCCTGGCTCGAGCCCTGGCCGGAGGCTCATACGACCCCGCTTCGGGCGTTCTGGAAATCTTTCGTGCGTTTTGAAAATCACACATCACGCTCGAAAGACCCGCCTTGCGGCGGGTCCTATGTCAGAGGCTCTCTCGCGAGGGCAGCGGCCCGAACACCAGACGATGGACCGCATCGCAACGTCGTTGCCCACTCTCGCGAAGGTCGCGCGCGCGATTGGGAATCCAATGAGCAAAGTGATCATTCTCACAGGAGCTGCAAACCGCATCGGACGGAGCACCTGCAAGGAACTGGTACGGGCGGGTCACACGGTCTACGTTTCAATGCGGAAAGCGGATGGCCCCAATGTGCACGGCCTCGATGAGGCCGGAGCAGAGACCGGCAACGACGGCGTCGGTCTTCGTCCCATCGAGTTCGACGTCTCCTCGGAAGCCTCCGTGAATTCGGCCATCGAAGCCATCATCGCCGAAGAAGGCCGCCTCGACGTCGTCGTGCACAATGCACGGCAGATCGTTTACGGACCRACCGAGGCCTTTACGCCGGAGCAGCTCGCCGAGCTCTACGATACCAACGTGCTGAACGCGCAGCGCCTCAATCGCGCGGCATTGCCACAATTRCGCAAGCAGGGCCAGGGGCTGCTGATATGGATCACGTCGAGCAGTGCGCGTGGCGGCTCCGTACCCTTCCTCGGCGCCTATGCCTCGTCAAAAGCCGCCATCGACGCGCTCGCGCTCGGTTATGCCGGCGAGCTCGCGCGTTGGGGCGTTGAGACAACCATCGTTGTTCCCAGCGCGCTCGGGCCCGGCCATTACCTTCGCTCCGGCCGGCCAGTGGACACCGCTCGGGCCGAGGAATATGCGGATGGCCCGACCGCCGACGTCAGCGAAATTGCGCTCTCAGGACTTGCGCAGCTTTCGCCGAGGGATCGAGCCCCGCAAGAGGTCGCGAGCGCCGTAGCCGATGTCGTGAACATGCCATTCGGCCAGCGCCCTCTGCGAGTTCATTTCGATCCGGATGACGACGGGGCCGCAGCCGTCGACGCCGTCGCCGACCACGCACGCGCGGAACTGCTCCGCCTGATCGGGCTGGAAGACATTCTCAAGCCGGCGTCCATTGGATAGGATCAAGTTCCGCAACCACCGCAATCGAGGTTTATTCCCCGAAAGATCGGAATATCTGTTGGAGTCCCCGTCCCAATATAGACGAAAGTGATTTGCCTCCCGCGGCGGTGATCCTTTACCCCGATACTGTCGAATGTTACCTTTGGCGCTGCCACTACGTTCATGCGTCTTGGTGCGCTTCCAAGTCATAGAACGTGACGCGTCGGTTGTCGGGTTGATATTCCCAAATGGCTCCCCGCTGGCAAAGCGACAATGCAACGGCCGCTGCCGGCCTCTCCACCCAAGAGACCTCCGCCCAAGAGGTCTTC
>NZ_JBFULT010000110.1:0-15498 GCF_054049755.1 Bradyrhizobium sp. P5_C11_2 | reverse complement strand
CCCCTGAGAACACATAGGCCGAGAGGCGCGCCGACCGGGCCGACAACATAGACATTGGGGAGCGCGGCCTCGAGCCGATCGCGAAAGCTCGCAAGCGTGCGGAGGCGGATCAGCTCAGGCGGCGCAAAAGCCGCATGCGATTCGTGCCAGACGTCGTGCCACAACCGCGCGAGATGATCGATCTCACCAGGATCAGCCGGCCTCACCTGCATCTGCGATACTCCCGTAGCCCGGATGGAGCAGTAGCGTAATCCGGGTTCTATCCGCATAGCGACATCGTCCCGGATTGCGCGGAGCCTGTCATCGGGCGGCGCTTCGCGCCGACCCGTTGGCTCCATCCGGGCTACAGCTACCCCCGCGCCTTGCTCCAGTCGGGGCCGACCGCCCCCGACACGCCCTCGAACGCGCCGTCGACGAGCTCGAACACCAGGATGCGGCCGGCGTCGACCGGGCCGGGCATGGTGACGCGGCCCTTGGCGACCGGCTTGAAGCCGACGCGGCTGTAATAGGGCTCATCGCCGACCAGCAGCACCAGGCGGTGACCCTTCTCCTTCGCGTCCTTCAGCGCGCGCTCCATCAGGAGCCGCCCGACACCGCGGCCGCGGAACGGCGGCTCGACCGTGAGCGGCCCGAGCAGCAGCGCCGGCGTCTCGCCGACCAGGATCGGCAGCTGCCGCACAGAGCCGACCAGCAGCGTGCCAATGCGGGCGGTGAAGGAGAGGTCGAGCAGATGGTCGACATGCTCGCGGATCCGATAGGCGCTGAGCACGAAACGGCCGGGGCCGAAGGTGCGCTCGTGCAACCGCTCGATCGCCTGGGCGTCGCCGGCGGCTTCGGGAAGAATGGTGACTGAGAGATCGTTCATGTTATGTCGCGGAGTAGCATTTGCGCATGCGGAGGTCCATGGGAGCGAGCCCCGACTTCAGTCCCTTTTCAGCGCCGGTTGGGACAGATAGGCGAGCATCTTCATTTCCCGCCGCCCGCGCGTCACGGTGTCCAGCACGAGCCCCGACGACACCGACAACAGCGCCATGATCATCAATCCCATCGACAGGATGGCCGTCGGAAAGCGCGGCACGAGACCTGTTTCGATGAAGGTGATGACAATCGGGATCGCGAGGATGATCGCGACCAGCGCCAGCAGAATTCCGATCACCGTGAAGAATCGCAACGGCCGCTCCGAGCGATAAAGCTTCAGGATGGTGCCGAGGATGCTAAAACCGTCGCGCCAGGTGTTGAGCTTCGAGAACGAGCCTTCCGGGCGCGCATAATAGGGCGTCTCGACCTCGGCGACCGGCAGCGACAATTCCAGCGCGTAGACCGCGAGCTCGGTCTCGATCTCGAAACCGTCGGAGAGCACGGGGAAGGATTTGACGAAACGGCGCGAAAAAATCCGGTAGCCGGACAGGATGTCCTTGAACTCCTGTCCGAAGGTCGACGACAGGAAGCCCGTCAGCATGCGGTTGCCGGTGCGGTGGCCRAGCCGGTAGGCGGCTTGCACCTGGTCAACGCGAAGGCCGACCACCATGTCGAGATGATCGTCGAGCAGCTTGTCGATCATTCGGGGCGCGCTCGGCGCGTCGTAGGTCGCATCGCCATCGACCAGCACGTAGACGTCGGCCTCGACATCCGCGAACATGCGCCGGACCACGTGGCCCTTGCCCTGCCGCCGCTCGCTGCGCACGATCGCGCCGGCCTCGCGCGCGACGGAAGCGGTGCGGTCGCGCGAATTGTTGTCGTAGACGTAGATCTCGGCCGAGGGCAGCGCCTTGCGAAAATCGGCAACGACGGTCGCGACCGCCGCTTCCTCGTTGTAGCAGGGCACCAGCACCGCGATGCGAAATGGCGTGGACATCATCGCGGCAGAACTCCCAGGTTGGCCCGCGCGCGCCGCAGCGGCGCGGCCTGCCGCGCCTCTTCCGGCTGCATCAGCCAGGCAAACGACACGCTCCACAAAGACAGCATCGCGATCGGCACCACATAGTAGGGCGTGAAGACCGGATGACTCAGGAAGAAGACGAGGTTGATCGCGAGATTGCTGGCGACGACGAGCGCGACCTGCCGCACGCTGCCCTCACCCACCCGCAACAGCCACGCCGTCGAACCGATCGCCAGCACGATCAGCACGAACTGCATGTCGCGCAGATATTGGCCGAGAACGGCGAAGTCGAAGGCCGGCGCGACCACGTCGGCGCTGCCGTAAGTGGTGGCGAACGGGCTGCCGGCATTGATGGCCTGGGCGATCAGCGTCGGCGCCATGCCGACGAGCACGCCGGCGCCGAAGCCGAGGCCCTGCAAGAAGGTGGCAAGCTTGCGCGACCACACGAAGGGAATGCCGAGGAACAGGAAGTAGCCGGCCGCGAGCAGCGCGTTCGGCAATCTGAAATTGACGGAGGCACCGAGCAGGAGGCCGATCAGCGCGATCAGCAAGACACTGCGCTTGTCCCTGGTCAGCCACAGGGCGGTCAGGAATCCCGCGATGGCTGAGATCGCCATGGTCGGCGCGACCGAATAGCTCGCCTTCGCCGGATTGATCATGAGATAGACGGCAAGCGCGCCGAATACGCCCGCCCCCACGATCGAAGGCAGCGTTCGCGCCATGAAGATGCCGAGCAGCGCAAGACCGCAGACGATCAGGCTGGCGGCAATGTAGAGCGGCACCACCTGGTGGCCTTGTGGAAACAGCGCCAGCAGAAATCCGGTCCCCGGCGGATATTGCATCACCACCTTGCCGTTCGGCATCGGGTTGTGACAGGGCCAGCGGATCGGGTCGCGCCATTCGGCGAACGCGATCTCCTTCATCTTGTCCTCGAAATAATGATCGTAATCCAACAGGGCATTGGTGTTCAGCCCACCGATGCCGAGGCGCTGGAACAGATGCGCCTGCCGGAGATAGCAGATGTCGTCATAGACCCCGCGCGCCTCGCTCCAGCGCGACATCGTGACGATGTTGCTGGCGAGGATCGCAAGGCAGATCAGGCCGAAGGCGAATTTTGCAATCTTCATCCGGTTTCCGCGGCACCCGTTCCGGCCGGTTACTAGCACAGCCCGCCCTCACCGCCACGTCGCAATCAGCGGCGTGCCGTCGAGCACTTCCGCGAGCCGCAGCCGCGTGCCGGGCGTGGTCCCCTCGGGCAGCGCGCCGGCCGCGAAGAATCCGGATGCGACGATTTCATGGTTGGGCTGCGGCAGGCGCTCCTGCCGGAAATGCCTGACCACGTAGACCGCGACATGGTCGCGGCGGGAGACGTGGCTGTTGAGGAAGATGCCGTGCAGCACGGCCTCGCCGGTGAGATCGATATCGCCTTCCTCCTTGAGCTCGCGCCGCATCGCCTGCTCCATGGTCTCGCCGAAATCGACGCCGCCGCCGGGCAGATACCAGCCGGTGACATAGCTGTGCTTGACCAGGAAGACCCTGTTGTCGGCGTCCAGCACCACGGCGCGGACGCCGAGGGTCATGCCGCGGACAAGCAGGAAATAGGCGTGGAAGACTCGCCGCAGCAGCGGCTCGAATCTCCGTCGCATCCAGTCCAGACGATCCCCCATCAGGCTCCCTTGACGTCCCTTTTCAGGCTTCCCTTGCGCTGATGTCGCGACCTTGCCATTACAGCGCAGGAATTGCGAGGCAATCGCGCGCCATGGCCCCCTTCACGCTCGCCCATCTGTCCGACCCGCATCTGCCGCCGTTGCCGAAGCCGCGGCTGATCGAGCTCGCGGGCAAGCGTGCGCTCGGCTATGTCAACTGGACGCGCAACCGCCACAAGTACCAGCGCCGCGAGGTGCTCGACGTGCTGGTCGCCGACATGCAGGCGCAGGCGCCCGACCACATCGCGGTGACCGGCGACCTCGTCAACCTGGCATTGGAAGCAGAATTCGGCCCCGCACGCGCGTGGCTCGACGGCGTCGGCCCGCCCGACCGCGTCACCACGATTCCCGGCAATCACGACGCCTATGTCCGCGCTACCTATCATCGCTTTGGCGAGACATTTGCGCCCTATCTTGCCGGCGACGACGGCAGCATCGGCTTCCCCGCCATCCGCCGGCGCGGACCGCTGGCGCTGATCAGCCTGTCCACGGCGGTGCCGACCTTGCCGTTGATGGCGACCGGCACGCTCGGGCGCGACCAGCTCGCAGCCCTCGAACAGATCCTCGAACGGCTTGCGGCCGAGGACGTCTTTCGCGTGCTGCTGGTCCATCACCCCCTGAAGTCGAGGGCGCGCCAGAAGCGGCTGACCGATTCGGCCGATCTGCTGGCGCTGATCAGGCGCCGCGGTGTCGAGCTGATCCTGCACGGGCACGACCACATTCATTCGACCATGTGGTTCGACGGCCCCAACGGCAACATTCCCGCAATCGGCGTGCCGTCGGCCTCCGCGCTCGCGCATGGGCGCTATCCCGCGGCCGCCTACAATCTGTTCGCGATCGAGAAGGACAATGCCGGCTGGCGCTGCGAGCAGACGGTGCGGAGCCTCAATCCCGGTCTGCAGGTCCGCCAGATCAAGCATGCAAGGTTGATTTGAGGTGCCTGTCATTCCGGGGCATGCGAAGCATGAGCCCGGAATCCATCGGGCCTCAGCATGTGCGGATAAATGGATTCCGGGTTCGCGCTGACGCGCGCCCCGGAATGACGGCGGAGAGGAATTCACCAGCTCCGCAGGACCGCAAGCACGGCGACGCCGAACAATGCGGCTGCACCGAGGATGAAGCCGAACACGAACGGCCACACGCGCGAGCGGCGCGGCTGCTCCGGCGTGGCGGGCTTCGGCTCGGGCAGGACCACCATGGCATGCTCGCGCTCGATCATGCGGCGCGCGACATAGTCGGTCACGGCCTCGACGATGACAGCCGTGTCGTGCGATTCGGCGAGCACGATGCGGCCGAATCGGGTGTCCTGGACGAAGCGGTACAGCCGCTTGTCGCGACCCATCAGGATGTGGGCGACGACGTCGATCCACAGCCGCGGCGTATCGCCCTGGCTGATGCCGCGGTCGAACAAATCGACCTGCTCGGGCACCTGCGCGAACAAGGGATCGAGCGCGTCGTTCAGGATCTCCAGCCGCGCCACCTCGGCATCCCTGAGGTCGACGACCACGCCGGTCCGGTCGGCGGCCTCGATCCGCGCCCGCAGCAGCGCGTCGCGCAGCCGCACCGGGCGCGGCTGGCTGGGATGGGTCCCGCTGGTCTCGGGCTCTGACATTGTCGGCCTCGTCCTCACTCACCGCCATTAACCTATCAGCAACCAAGACGTCCGCAAAGGGCCCATAATTCCAGATACTTACGGCGCCCACAGCTCCTTCACTGTGCCAAAAACAGACGATCCCACCCGGCTTGCGCCGGATGGGACCCTCCGTCCTTGGACGTTTCTTGATTAGTCAGGCAGCCGTCAGGCCGAGACCCGCGACGGCTCTTCCACGATCGAGAAGCGGACGCCGGCCTTGTGGCGGTTCTCCTCCGAGACAGTGCGCCAGGCATCCTCGGCTTCCTTGCGGGTCTTGAACGGACCCTGCACCTGGGCCGAGCCTTCCACGAGCTTGTGGAAGTTCATCGAACCGAACTCGCCGCCGATCACCCAGAAATTGCTGCCTTTGGTCATTGTCAGTCTCCTGTCGAATAGCGTGGCGCGTTAGCCGAACTGGTTCATCGTGTTGTGGGCGCCGCCCGCCTTCAGAGCGGCTTCACCTGCGAAATATTCCTTGTGGTCGTCTCCGATATCGGAGCCGGCCATGTTCTGATGCTTGGCGCAGGCGATGCCCTGACGGATCTCCTGGCGCTGAACATTCTTCACGTAGCCCAGCATGCCCTGCTCGCCGAAATACTCTCTGGCGAGATTGTCCGTCGACAGAGCCGCCGTGTGATAGGTCGGCAACGTGATCAGATGGTGGAAGATGCCGGCACGCTTGGCTGAATCGGCCTGGAAGGTGCGGATGCGCTCGTCGGCTTCAATGGCCAGCGGCGTATCGTCGTATTCCGGCTTCATCAGGTCGGCGCGGTTGTACTTGCTGACATCCTTGCCGGCTTCCTTCATCGCATCGTAGACCTGCCAACGGAAGTTGAGCGTCCAGTTGAACGAGGGCGAGTTGTTGTAGGCCAGCTTCGCGTTCGGAATGACCTCGCGAATGCGGTCGACCATCTTGGCGATCTGCTCGATATGCGGCTTCTCGGTCTCGATCCACAGCAGGTCGGCACCGTTCTGCAGCGAGGTGATGCTGTCGAGCACGCAGCGGTCTTCGCCGGTGCCGGCGCGGAACTGGTAGAGGTTGCTGGCGAGCCGCTTCGGACGCATCATCTTTCCGTTGCGGTTGATGATGACATCACCGTTGCGGGCGTTCTCCGCCGTCACTTCCTCGCAATCCAGGAAGCTGTTGTACTGATCGCCGATGTCGCCGGGCTTGTGGCTGACGGCGATCTGCTGCGTGAGGCCGGCGCCGAGCGAGTCGGTGCGGGTCACGATGATGCCATCTTCGACGCCGAGCTCGAGGAAGGCGTGGCGGCAGGCCCGGATCTTGGCCAGGAACACCTCGTGCGGCACGGTGACCTTGCCGTCCTGGTGGCCGCACTGCTTCTCGTCGGAGACCTGGTTTTCGATCTGGAGCGCGCAGGCGCCCGCTTCGATCATCTTCTTGGCGAGCAGATAGGTCGCCTCCGCATTGCCGAAGCCGGCGTCGATGTCGGCGATGACGGGCACGACATGGGTCTGGAAGTTGTCGATCTTCTCGATCAGCTCCTTCTCGCGGGTCTTGTCGCCTTCCTTGCGCGCCTTGTCGAGCGTGCGGAAGATATCGTTGAGCTCGCGCGAGTCCGCCTGACGCAGGAAGGTGTAGAGCTCCTCGATCAGCGCCGGCACCGAGGTCTTCTCGTGCATCGACTGGTCGGGCAGCGGTCCGAACTCGGAACGCAGCGCCGCGATCATCCAGCCCGAGAGATACAGGTAGGTGCGATCGGTCTTGCCACCGAAGTGCTTCTTGACCGAGATCAGCTTCTGCTGCGCGATGAAGCCATGCCAGCAGCCGAGCGACTGGGTGTACTTGGTGGGATCGGCATCATAGGCAGCCATATCGCTGCGCATCAGCGCCGCAGTGTAGCGGGCGACGTCGAGGCCGGTCCTGAAGCGGTTCTGCAGACGCATGCGCGCCACGGCTTCGGCGGTCACCCCGTTCCAGGTCGGCTGGGTCTTGAGGAGCGCTTCAGCAGCGCCAACCTCGCTCAGATAGGAAGCGGGTCCCTGGATCGCCTGGTCACTGAGTCCACGTGGCTGGTAGTTCATCTGCGTAATCCTTTCGGTGACGACAAATGCAGCGTTAGTCCGCTATTCGTCTCGACATTCTTGACAGTGCATTGCGAAATGCGTGGCGATAGCTAAACGCGAGAAAGCGAAGTTCGTATAGATGGCTTGTATTCGAATGGTGATGTCATGTAACATCGGTACATGTAATAGATGTTATTTTGTAAAGTTTGTAAAATTATAGGTCAGCGAGACTGTCCTTGATGCCACTGGAGACGTGAAAATGCCCGCCGATTCCGGGAAGAAGCTGTTCGTCGGCCCGCGCTTCCGGAGGATCCGGCAGCAATTGGGGCTGTCGCAGACCCAGATCGCCGAGGGGCTCGGAATCTCGCCGAGCTACATCAACCTGATCGAGCGCAACCAGCGCCCGGTGACGGCGCAGATCCTGCTGCGGCTGGCGGAGACCTACGACCTCGACCTCAGGGACCTCGCCACCGCCGACGAGGACCGCTTCTTCGCCGAGCTAAACGAGATCTTTTCCGATCCGCTGTTCCGCCAGATCGACGTGCCCAAGCAGGAGCTGCGCGACCTCGCCGAGCTCTGCCCGGGCGTCACCCATGCGCTGCAACGGCTCTATGCGGCCTATACCGAGGCGCGCCAGGGCGAGACGCTGGCGGCGGCGCAGATGGCCGACCGCGACGTCGGCACGCGCTATGAGGCCAATCCGGTCGAGCGCGTGCGCGAGCTGATCGAGGCCAACCGCAACTATTTTCCGGAGCTCGAGCAGGCCGCCGAAACCCTGCGCGACGAGTTGAACGTGCCGGCCGAAGGGCTCTATGCCGCGCTCGCCGCGCGTCTGCGTGAAAAACATTCGGTCCAGACCCGCATCATGCCGGTCGACGTGATGCGGGAGACGCTGCGGCGTTTCGACCGCCACCGCCGCCAGCTCCTGATCTCCGAGCTGGTCGACCCGGCCGGCCGCGCGTTCCAGCTCGCCTTCCAGCTGGGCTTAGGCGAATGCACGCAGCATCTGGAAACCATCATCGGCCGCGCCGGCCCGCTCGACGACGCACCGCGCCGCCTGTTCCGCATCACGCTCGCCAACTACTTCGCCGCCGCGGTGATGATGCCCTACCCGGCGTTCCTGGCTGCCGCCGAGGCCTTGAACTACGACATCCATTTGCTGGCGCAGCGCTTCAATTCCGGCTTCGAGCAGGTCTGCCATCGCCTCACCACCTTGCAGCGGCCGAACGCGCGCGGCATTCCCTTCTTCCTGCTGCGCGTCGACAATGCCGGCAACGTGTCGAAGCGCTTCTCGTCCGGCACCTTCCCGTTCTCGAAGTTCGGCGGCACCTGTCCTTTGTGGAACGTGCATTCGACCTTCGACACGCCGGACCGCCTGCTGAAGCAGGTGATCGAGCTGCCCGACGGGACGCGCTATTTCTCGATCGCGCAGATGGTACGCCGGCCGGTGGCGCCGCACCCGCTGCCCCAGCCGCGCTTCGCCATCGGCCTCGGCTGCGAGATGCGTCACGCCGCGCGCCTCGTCTACGCCTCCGGCATGGACCTGGAGAAGGCGGAAGGCACCCCGATCGGCGTCAATTGCCGCCTCTGCGAGCGCGAAAACTGCGCGCAACGCGCCGAGCCGCCAATCACGCGCACGCTGATCCTGGACGAGACGACACGGCGCATGAGCTCGTTCGCGTTCTCGAATGCACGGGAGTTGTGAGCGCGTTTGGCGGAAAACGCGCTCTACAATCTCGGTGTCGTCCCGGCGCAGGCCGGGACCCATAACCACCGCATCGTGTTTGGCGAAGACCGGTCGCTCCGATCTCGCGCCACAACTACTCCCTGGGATTATGGGTCCCGGCCTTCGCCGGGACGACATCGGAGAGAGCTCGCGCCGACGTCACGCCAGCGTATGCACGATCACCGGGCCCGCGGCGGCGCTCGCGTGTCCGGCGAGCAGCGGGCCCAGATCCTTCTCGATCCAGGCGATCGCACGCCGGTTCGCCTCCTCCGCCTGCTCGAACTTGTCGAAGATGGAGATCGCGGTCACCGTGTCGTCGCCGGCATAGACGACGTAATAGGCCCGAAAGCCGTCGACGTCGCTGATGATCGGAACGGCGCCCTCCTTGATGCGGCGCGCCAGCTCTTCCGCGCTCCCGCTTTTCGCCTTGGCCTGACGGATGGCGGCGTACATGGCATCCTCCCTTCCGACTGTTGAACAGGGGCTTGGTGCCCGAGCCGGATGTTACGCCGAAGCGCGGACCCGGGATACCTCCTTGGTTAACCCTGGACTAACCCGCCCCTCGCGGTCTGCAACGAACCATTAAGCACGCCTCAACATCGGCGCCTTAGTCTCGCCCCACTCACTTTTCGCAAACAACGGCGGCCTATTCTGCCGGCTGAAGTGACATCAGGGGGTTCATATGCGCATTGCGCTGCTGCTGACCGCGACCGTTATCGGCGCGCTCTTCGCCAATCCATCCAATGCCGGGCCGCTCGAAGCTGACGCAGCTCAGCAATTGCCGCCGGGCTTCCAGAGCTACCGCGGCTACATGTTCGACCTGTCGGAGAACTCCGACCGCAAGGACGTCGACAAGCTCACCGACAATCTGAAGCGCCAGATCGACGTGGTCGAGGCGGCCGGCCTCTCGCCGCGCGTGCTGCGCTTCTTCCGCACCGTGCCGATCGTCGCGAGCGAGCTGGCCTGCCTCGACGAAGGCGCCGCGACCGCGTGTTACGGCCGGGTTGCCCCGAACGTGGAGCGCCGCGTCCCGCGCATGCTGACGGTGTGGGACCATAACAAGCAGCAATGGACCAATCCGAACGCCGTCGACCTCGCGGTCGATTCGGGGCTTGGCGTGATCATGCTGCGGCCGGACATGATGCGTTACGAAAAGGAGGCGGTGCTGCTGCACGAGCTGTTGCACGCCTATCACGCCCGGCTGTTGCCCGAYGGTTACGACAACAAGGGCGTCAGGGCCTATTACGCCTATGCCAAGTCCAAGGATCTCCTGCCCAAGGAGGCCTACGCGCTGAAGAATCACATGGAATTCTTTGCCGTGACTGCCAGCATCTTCCTGGCCGGGAAGAGCGAATTCCACGATCCAAAGTCCCGCGAGACGCTCAAGGAGAAGATGCCGGATTACTACAAATACCTGGTCGGCGTGTTCGGCTTCGACCCCGACCCGGCACCGTCAAGCGGACCGGTCGCCTCGCTGCAGTAAGGCAAAAGCGCGATCCCGCGCCAAAACACCTCAAGGGCCGCGCCCAGCGCGGCCCTTTTCGTTTTTGAACCGGAAGCTGCGGATGACGCACGGCCGGGAATTGCCAAGGCGGGGCCTGATCTGCATAGTCCCGCGCATCGATTTGGTGACTGTTTCGAAGAGGATAGAACAACATGGCGGACGCCGACCTGGATGTCGTGATCCGGCAACTGGCCAGACAAACGCATGCGGGCCTGATGACCCGTGCCAAGGAGCGACGGGATCGCTTCAACGCGCTGGCGGCCAAGGCCAAGGGCAAGGACACGAGCGCCCGCTTCAAGACGATGGCCAAGGCCACCATGGAGCAGGCCACCGCGGCTGCCAGGCGCCTGCAGATGTCCGCCGACAACGTCGCCGACAGCTACGCGCGTGCGATGCGGCTCGCCGCCAGCACACCCGTCGCGGCCAAGCCGGAGAAACCGGCGAAGGAGAAGCCGGTGAAGAAGGCGGCCAAGGCGAAGAAGAAAAAGGCGAAGTAGCGTGGTGTGCCTTCACCTCGCCCCGCTTGCGGGGAGAGGTCGGATCGCTTCAGCGATCCGGGTGAGGGGGTACAGGTCCCGCGGCAGTCTACCGTGTGGAGAGAGGCCCCTCACCCCAACCCTCTCCCCGTAAGAACGGGGAGAGGGAGAGAAATTTCTCTCACCGCCGCGTGGGCTCGGTATTGGTGAGCTCGGCAAGCTTCGCGCGCGCCGCCTCGCGCGTCTGGCCGTCCTTGCCGGCCGGCAGCGCCAGAGCCGCTTCGAAATCGGCGCGTGCATCGTCGGCCTGTCCCCGGGCGAGGAATGCCACGCCGCGATCGAAGCGGGCCCGCGCGTCCGACGGGTCGAGGCGGATCGCGGTGTTGTAGCTCAGGATGGCGCGATCGAGATCGCCCGTGGCGGCGAGCGCGAGGCCGCGCTGGTGATAGGGCGCGGCGAGCTTGGGATCATGCGCGATCGCTTCGTCATAATCCTCGATCGCGAGCTCCAGATCGCCGTTCTGCCACCGCGCGAAAGCGCGGTCACGGTAGAGCGGGGCGCGGTTGGGATTGAGGTGGATGGCCTCGTCGAAATCGGCGATCGCCCGCCGCCAGTCGCCATGGCGCAGCGCGATCCGTCCGCGCCCCTCATAGGCGAAGGCGATCAGTGAGCCGCGCAGCGGCGAGAAGCCGATCACGGCCGAGCAGATGTCGGGGTCATCCTCGTCGCCGCAATTGACGACCATGTGCGTGGACAGGCCGATGAGCACGCCCAGGACGATCAGCAATGGCACGGCAGCTTTGGTCATCTTCGGCGATGCCCGGCGACAGGCCGGGCACGCATCCCCTTTCGAACGAATAATCTCGCAGGGGTGTTAGCACCGGCCCGGACGATCCTGTGTGCGCCAAGTCACAAAGCCGGGCGCAAAATTCCGGCCGGTTCCGGATCAGCCCCAGGGACCACGTGAAGGACCACGTGAAGGACCGCGTGAGGGACCGCGCGAGGATGAGCGGCCCCATGGGCCCTGCGGCGGATAGTTCTCGTTCGCGCCGAGCGACGGGGGCGCATGCGTGCCGAGCTCGGCTGCCAGTTGCTGAAGCGCCGCGATGCGGTTCTGCGTCGAGGGATGGGTGGCGAAGAGATTGTCCACACCATGGCCCGACAGCGGGTTGATGATGAACATGTGCGCGGTTGCGGGGTTTCGCTCGGCCTCCAAGTTCGGGACCTGATGCGCGGCGCTCTCGATCTTGACCAGCGCCGATGCCAGCCACATCGGCTGACCGGCGATGCGCGCACCGAGATTGTCGGCGGCATATTCGCGGGTGCGGCTGATCGCCATCTGCACCAGCATGGCGCCGAGCGGTGCGAGGATCATCATCAGGATCGAGCCGACGATGCCGGGGCCGCTGTTGTTGTCGCGGTGGCCGCCGAAGAACATCCCGAACTGGGCGAGCATCGAGATTGCGCCCGCAATGGTCGCGGTGATCGTCATCAGCAGCGTGTCGTGATGCTTGATGTGCGCGAGCTCGTGCGCGATCACGCCGGCGAGTTCCTCGCGGCTGAGCTGGTGCATCAGGCCGGCGGTGACGGCGACGGCGGCATTTTCGGGATTGCGGCCGGTCGCGAACGCATTGGGTTGCGGCTCGTCGATCAGGAACACGCGCGGCATCGGCAGGCCGGCGCGGCCCGCGAGCTCGGCGACGAGACCGACCAGTTCCGGCGCGCTGGCGCGGTCGACCTCATGGGCGCCGTACATGCGGAGCACCATGCGGTCGGAGTTCCAGTAGGTGAAGAGATTGGTCGCCGCCGCAATGACGAGCGCGATCATGGCGCCGGCGGCACCGCCGATGAGATAGCCCACGCCCATGAACAGGGCGGTGAGGCCTGCGAGAAGCATTGCGGTACGAAGATAGTTCATGGCCGTCTCCCGGGCCGGCCCGGACAAGCCATTGGCCGGCGCCCTCGAAGTATGGACGCCACCGTGCACCGCAAGGTTTCAAGGTGCGTCGCCGGGCCGCAGACCGCAAACGCGCGGCCAGCCTTTGCGGCGTCGCTAAACCTTGACGGGGATTTGTGCAAAAACACGCGCGTAAGTTTAGAGACCTGGAAAGCGCAGCGTCGGCTTAATCCGCAATGACCGGCACGCCGCGCGGTCCTCGCGCATTGACCGGTTCCATTGGCTTCCCGTCGGCAAGGTGACCTTCATGGTAGACCGCTCGCGCGCCGCTTCCGTCGACCCCGGATCGACTCCCTCCTCTCACGACACAAAGAGTGACGCCAAGGCCTTGCAGGAGGCGCTGCAGGAGCAGCTGTTCGCTCATGAGGAACCCGACCACGTGCCCGATGCGCGGGCGGCGCCGGAACCGAGGCCGCGCTGGCCGCATCTGCGGCGCGGCGCCAAGATCGCCATCGGGCTTGCCATCATTGCCGTGTTCGGCTGGCTGCCGCTGCGCGCGATATGGGAGAATTCAAGCGTCGAGGCCGTGCTGAATTCCCGCCTCGTCACCCTGCGCACGCCGATCGGCGGGCGCGTGGCGGCCGCCCAGGGCGTCACCGATCAAGCCAAACTTGACGCCGGAACCGTGCTCCTGCGCGTCGTGAACTCGCGCGGCGATCGCACCCGGCTCGACGATCTGCGGCGGCAGAAATCGCGGCTGGAGCTCGAGCGGCCGAGCGTTGCCGCCAAGCTCGCCTCGGCCCAGGCCGCGCAAAAGGACCTGGCGCGGCAGGCCGCGCAATTCCGCGAGGGACGCGTGCTTCAGCTCGAGGCCCGCATCGCCGAGATCCAGACCTCGATCGAGGCGGCGGCAGCGCGGCGGGACGAAGCCAGCGCCGCCGTCGAGCGCGCATCCTCGCTCGCGAAATCCGGCAATGTCTCGACGGTCGAGCTGGCGCGGCTGACGCGCGAGCTTTCCGTGGCCCAGCAAACCGAACTCGGCGCGCGCAAGCGGCTGGATGCTGCAACGGTCGAGCTTGCTGCGGCAAAGAACGGCTCGTTCCTCGGCGACAGCTACAATGACCGCCCAAGCTCGGTCCAGCGCGAAGAGGAAATGCGCCAGCGTGCGAACGATCTCGCGGCCGATCTCGCCCGCACCGACACCGAAATCGCCTGGCTCGCCAACGAGATCATCATCGAGGAGGCTCGCTTCGCCGATCTGTCCGAAGCGAACATCACAACACCCGTCGCGGGCCGCGTCTGGGAAATGATGACCTCGCCGGGCGAGGACGTGCAGGCCGGCCAACCCCTGCTCAAGGTGCTCGATTGCAGCGGCGCCGTCATCACGGCCAATGTCACCGAGAACGTCTACAACCGCTTGCAACTCGGCGACCGCGCCAGCTTCGAGCCGAATGACGGCGGCGAGCCGATCTCCGGCACCGTGGTCAATCTGACCGGCGCCGCCGGCGCGCCCGCCAATCTTGCCATCAATCCCGATGCACTGAGCAAGGAGCCCTATCGCGTCACCGTGGCGATTGGCGATGCCGCCGCGCACGGCTGTACGGTCGGGCGGACGGGCCGCGTCGTGTTTGCCCGGCACGAGACCGCGCCGTGATGACGGGGTTGACGCCAGGCCTGATTGCGCTCGGCGCCTTCATGGCGGTCGTGCCGCTGCTCAGGCGCGACAGCACGATGGCGCGCTCGTTCATGGCCGTTGTCTCGCTGGTGTTCCTGCTCCGCTACCTCTATTGGCGTGTCACGGCGACGCTCCCGCCACCGCATCTGACCGCGGACGCCGTGATCGGTTATCCCTTCATGCTGCTGGAGGCGGCCTCGCTCGTCGCGGTCGCATTGTCCCTGCTGTTTCTGAGCCGGACCGTCGACCGCACCGGCGCGGCAAGGATAGACGGCCGGGCCATCGATCCACACGCGCCTCTGATCGACGTCTTCATCTGCACTTACAACGAGGAACGATCCATCCTCGAGCGCACGATCATCGGCGCGACCGGCATGGAGTACGGCAAGTATCGCGTCTGGGTGCTCGACGACGGCCGACGCCCCTGGCTGCGGCGCCTCGCGAGCGAACTCGGCTGCCATTATCTCATACGGCCCGACAACCACCACGCCAAGGCGGGCAACATCAACCATGCGCTCAAGCACGTCGGCGCCCTGCCGGAGCGACCGGATTTCGTGGCCATTCTTGACGCGGACTTCGTGCCGCGGCCCGACTTCCTCGCGCGCACCATCTCCCTCATGGACGACGCTTCGGTCGGCGTGGTGCAGACGCCGCAGCACTTCATCAATCCCGACCCGATCCAGACCAACCTCGCTGCGACCGATGTATGGCCCGACGAGCAGCGCTTCTTCTTCGACATCCTGCTGCCGGCCAAGGACGCCTGGGGCGTCGCGTTTTGCTGCGGCACCTCATCCCTCATTCGCTATGCCGGGCTGGTGAAGATCGGCGGTTTCCCGACCGACTCGGTGACGGAAGACTACCTCGTCACCCTTCGCCTGAAGGAAAACGGCCTCAACACGGTCTATCTCAACGAGCGGTTGACGATCGGGCTCGCGCCCGAGGGGCTGAAGGAATACATCACCCAGCGTGCCCGC
>NZ_JBFULT010000109.1:0-15583 GCF_054049755.1 Bradyrhizobium sp. P5_C11_2 | reverse complement strand
GTGGCGCGAGATTCCGGGTTCACACGCTGACGCGCGTGCCCCGGAATGACGATCAAGACCATTTTTGCATTCTGCCGGGAAATCGCTATTTTCCGCGGCCCGGAGGCTCCTCAATGTCCGTTATCGATCTTGCCGCGAACCCGAGCGACCTGCGTGCGCTCGCCGAACAATCCAGCGCCTGGCCGTTCGAGCAGGCGAAGGCGATTGTCGCGCGGCTGAAGAAAGCGCCCAAGGACGAGGTGCTGTTCGAGACCGGCTACGGCCCGTCCGGCCTGCCGCATATCGGCACGTTCGGCGAGGTCGCGCGCACCTCGATGGTGCGCCATGCCTTCCGCGTGCTGACCGAGGACAAGATCAGGACGCGCCTGCTTGCCTTCTCCGACGACATGGACGGCTTCCGCAAGGTGCCGGACAACGTGCCGAACAAGGATCTGCTGGCGCAATATCTGGGGCGGCCGCTCACCGCCGTGCCGGATCCGTTCTCGAACGAATATCCCTCGTTCGGCGCCGCCAACAACGCGCGCCTGCGCGCCTTCCTCGATCATTTCGGCTTCGACTACGAGTTCGCGAGCTCGACCGACTATTACAAGTCAGGCCGCTTCGACGCGACGCTGCTGAAGATGCTCGCCGCCTATGACCAGGTCATGGCGATCATCCTGCCGACGCTCGGGCCCGATCGCCGCGCCACCTATTCGCCGTTCCTCCCCATCAGCAAGACCACCGGTGTCGTGCTCCAGGTGCCGATGATCCGCCGCGACGTCGCCGCCGGCACGATAACCTATGTCGATCCCGACAGCGGCGAAGAGGTCGAGACGCCCGTCACCGGCGGCAACGTCAAGTGCCAGTGGAAGGCCGACTGGGCGATGCGCTGGGTCGCACTCGGCGTCGACTATGAAATGGCCGGCAAGGACCTGATCGATTCGGTGAAGCTGTCAGGCGCGATTGCCAAGGCGCTCGGTGCCACGCCGCCCGAAGGCTTCAACTACGAGCTCTTCCTCGACGAGAAGGGCCAGAAGATCTCGAAGTCGAAGGGCAACGGCCTCACCATCGACGAATGGCTGCGCTACGCCTCGCCGGAATCGCTGTCGCTGTTCATGTACCGCGAGCCGAAGGCGGCGAAGCGGCTGTATTTCGACGTTATCCCGCGCAATGTCGACGACTATCAGCAGTTCATCGACGGGTTTGCCAAGCAGGATGGCAAGCAGCAGCTCGGCAATCCGGTCTGGCACATCCACAGCGGCCATCCGCCGAAGGGCGACATGCCCGTCACGTTCCAGCTGCTGCTGACGCTGGTGTCGTCGTCGAATGCGGAAAATGCCGAAACGTTGTGGGGCTTCATTGGCCGCTACCGCCCCGGCGTGTCGCCGCAGACGCATCCGAAGTTAGATGCGATGGTCGGCTACGCCATCAATTATTATCGCGACTTCGTGGCGCCGACGAAGCAGTTCCGCGAGCCGACCGAGATCGAGCGCGCCGCGTTGCAGGATCTGCGCGATGCGCTGTCGCAGCTGCCGCAGGAGGCAACGCCAGAGGACATCCAGAACGTCGTCTACGAGATCGGCCGCCGCGAGCCGTTTCTCGACCAGGTCAAGAAGGGCAAGGACGGCCGCCCCGGCGTCACGCTCGATTGGTTCAACATGCTCTACCAGGTCCTGCTCGGCCAGGAGAAGGGCCCGCGCTTCGGCTCCTTTGTCGCCGTCTACGGCGTCCAGAACGCGATCAACATGATCGACGGTGCGCTGGCGCGGAGTGCGTGATCCCGGGATGGGCGAGCGAGGCTACAGTGGCTCGCCCGCCTTGGTCGTGAATTTGTAGACGCCATCCGGCCCGAGCACGGCGTGCATATCGACGTCGGGATAGCTGATCGCGTCGTCCGGTGTGCGGTCGCCGATCACGAGCAGCCTTGCGTCCCGCGCCGTTCGGTTGACGAAGCGGTGTGCGTCGCCGCTGCCGGCGGGAAAGCCGGCGCACATTCCTGCCGTCAATACCTGCGCGCCGCCATTGGTCTCGAGCACCACCTCACCTTCGAGCACGAAGACGAATTCGTCCTGACGCGAATGCGCATGGCGGAACGAGGATTGGCCGCCTGGAATGATCCGGGTCAGGTTGACGCCGAAATTCGTCAGGCCGGCGTGATCGCCGAGCCGGCGATTGTAGCGCATCTGGTTGGCGGCGCGGTGCACAGCCGGATAGCTGGTAAAATTGCTCTCGCTCACGTCGTCCGGATCGAATGCCGGGAGCGTCAGTCTGGACGGTGGGGTCATTGCGCTGTCCCGGTCAGGTCGGTGATCGGCACGGCGTCGGCGGCGCGCATCAGGGTCAGCAGCATGCGGCAGATCGGCGTTGCGATCTGATGGCGCTCGCCGGCCGCGACCACGGCGCCGGTCAGAGCGTCGACCTCGGGGGCGCGTCCCGCCAGCCGGTCGAAATACATCGAGGTGCCGGCGTCGGCGGGGAAGGTCAGCAGCATCGACTGCAGTTTTGTCGCCTCGTCGTCCGCGAGGCGCGCGCCGTCGGCACGTGCGACCGCAGCGGCCTCTTCGAGGGCGGAGAGCACCAGCAGGCCCATGTCCTCGCGCCGGAACACGCCCTGGCGCTGGAGGGTGAGCGCGGTGATCGGATTGGCCACGGCGTTGAGCATCAGCTTGCGCCAGGCGATGGTCTTGAAGTCGGGGCTGACCAGGATCTGCATCGCCGTGCCTTCGAGCAGGTCCACGAAGGCGCGTCCGCCGGAATCGTCGCCGACCGCAAAATCGTAGTCGCTGGCGCGGCGGTAGCGGACGCGGTCGGGCGCCAGCCGCTCGCCATTGTAATAGACGATGGTCGGCACCACGGTGGCGGGCCCGACAAACGGCGCCAGCCGTTCCGCATGTCCGATGCCGTTCTGCAAGACCGCGACGCGGGTGGCGGGACCGCAAAGCCGTTGCAGCCAGGGCGCGCTCGCCGCGGTGTCCTGCGCCTTGGTGCACAACAGCACCCAGTCATGGATCTCGGCCTGCGACGGATCGGTCAGGACATGAGGCCGCGCCTCGATGGTGCGGTCGGGCCGGTCGACGACCAGCCGCTCGATCCGGCGTCTCACGCAGGCGGTGACGTGGTGCCGGCCCGCCGCATCGAGTGAGCCGGCAATGACGCCGCCGATGCTGCCGAGGCCGACCACGGCAATGCGGCGGCGTGCGGACGTGGCGGCGTGATCGCTCAGGGACATCGACAAAACCTCCGGGGATCGCTGTAGGGTCCGTATTCGGCGTCAGTATTGGCYGAAATTGCGGCGCGCCGCGGTTCAGCCGGCCCGCGTGGCCTGCGCATATTGCAATGGAGTGATGCCGTAGCAGCGCCTGAAATGCTTGTTGAGCGCCGCCTGGTCGCAGAAGCCCGCCGCCAGCGCGCTGTCCGCCAGCRAATGGCCTCGCCTGAGAAGGCGGCAGGCGGCGTTGAGCCTGATGTGAACGAGATAGGCGTGCGGCGTCAGCCCGACCGCGCGCTTGAACAGGCCGATCAACTGGAAGCTGGTAAGGCCGGCAAAGCGGGCGAGGTCGTCCAGGCTCAGGTTTTCGGCGTGGCGCTCCCGCATCAGCTCGATCAGCCGCATCGCGACGGCGTCCCGTCCCGCGGGGACATTGCGGCGGTGGCTGCCGCTGCCATGGCGCTCGAACAGCCGGGCGAAGGCATCGATGACGAGCTCGTCGGCGAGGAGGCCGTCCTGCTCGGTTTCGAGCACCCGGTGCAGGCGGCCGAACCGCTCGATCAGGTCGCCATCGTCGAGCATGCTCTCCAGGAAATGAGGCATGGTGTCGACGCCGAAGCGCCGGGCGAGACCGTCGATCGCCGGCCGCGCCAGATAGAAGGCGCGATAGCGCCAGTGGTCGCTGTCGCCCATGCGCGCCGACTGCCGATCCTCCGGATTGGAAATGAACAGCGTGGCCGGGCCGACCTTCTGCGCCATGTTCCGGTTGCGGATTTCGGCGCCGCCGGCCTCGGTCACCGCGATCACGAACGCATCATGGCTGTGAGTGCCGTAGTCGTGGCGGCGGAAATCGGCGCGCAGCAGGCTCATGCCGGCGATCCGCCGGCTTTGCCAGTAGCTCGTGTGGTTCCCGGTGTCCCGTCGCGCCATCGCAAGCTCGCGTCCCGTGTCTTTCGCTCATCCTGACGCCATGGCCGTCCCTGCGCGAAGCGCAAAAACCGGATGGGAGCGTTGCGGCAATTACGGCCAATACGACTGCAGATTGCGCTAGCATGGGGGTTGGAAGACAAGCAAGGCAGCCGGTTGCAACGCGCAACCGGAACGCTGCGCACATCACAGGGGAGGATACCATGCAGTTCAGGGTCGAGCCCAAAGCGCTTGCAGACTATGGTGCCGAGGAGTGGCAGGCGCGGGTCGATCTCGCCGCCGCGCACCGGCTGGCCTTCATGCAAGGTTTCAGCGAGGGCATCTTCAATCATCTGACCTTCGTGGTGCCCGGACGCAGCGATCGCTATTACCAGATCCCGTTCGGCACCCATTGGTCGGAGGTCACCGCCTCCTGCTTCATGGAAGTCGGGATCGACGATGCCGAGGTCAAGCGCGGCGAGGGCGAGGTCGAGCGCTCCTGCTATTGCATCCACGCGCCGATCCACAAGGCGCTGCCGCAGGCCAAGGCGGTGTTCCACACCCACATGCCCTATGCCAGCGCGCTGACGCGCCTGGAAGATCCGCGCATCAAGGAGATCGGCCAGACCGAGGTCGGTCTCTCCGGCGCGATTGCCTATGACGACGAATATGCCGGCCCGGCGCTCGATCCGGCCGAAGGCGCACGACTGGCACGGGTGATCGGCGACAAGACCGTGCTGTTCATGGCCAATCACGGCATCTCCACCGTCGGCGCAAGCGTCGCGGATGCCTACGACAAGCTCTATTACGTCGAGCGTGCCGCGCAGGTGCAGATCTACGCGATGTGGACCGGCCAGCCGCTCAAGCAACTGCCGACGCCCGTGGTCGAGAAGACCCGGCGCGACTACATGGACGATCATCTCTACAACGGCCCGACGCCGGCGCAGCGGCACTTTGCGGCCCTGAAGCGCATGCTGGACCGCAAGGAGCCGGATTACGCGACCTGAGCCGTGGTCGTCGTTCCGCCTGAGGCGGGGCGACGGCAGTTTCGGCCAATACGGCTTGCATCGTCTTCCCCGATACTCCGCGAAGGATGCCGGCGCACGCCTCGGAACAGAATCTTGCAGACTTCGGAGAGTAGAGATGATCGCCCGCATCTGGCGTGCGACGGCGACGCGCGATAACGCCGCCACCTATCAGCATCATTTCGCGGCCATGGTCGTGCCGCATCTCAAGGCGATCAATGGCTTCTCCGGCGCCTCGCTGTTGCGGCGCGAGGTGGAGGGGGGCGCCGAAGTGCTGGCGCTGGCGCTGACGCTGTGGCAGAGCCTCGACAGCATCCGCGCCTTCACGGGGCCCGATCCCGACAAGGCCATCGTCGATCCCGACGCGCGAAGCATGTTGACGACCTTCGATACGACGGCCGCCAACTATGAGGTCGTCGTCGACGTCCGGAATGACCGCTGAAACCTCAAGGCTCCGCGATCAGGTCGAGCGCAGCACGTAACGGCGGTTGTCCTTCTGCACCGGCCGCGCGTTCATGGGATAGAGCTTCGCGAACGCGGCGATATCGGCGCTCGCGACCTGGATCGGGTCGGTCAGCAGCAGCCATTCGACCACCTCCGAGCACGGCGGCGTGGTCAGCGAGCCGGGATAGCGGAAGTAGCTGAGCTTCTGCGGCAGCATGGCGCCGGGATGGATGTTGCTGTCGGCCTTCACCGTGGTCCCTTCCGTGGCCGGCATGGTCTTGATGATCTGGCTGAAAGTCGCGTTCGGCTTGCCCTCGGCCATCAGCACGCCGACCACGGCGAGCCCGCCGGAGTCGGCACGGTGGACGAAATGCGCCTCCATCGGAAAATTCTTGCCCGCGATCATGTGCTCGCTCGGCCGGTGGAAGTGCACTTGCAGCAGCTTGTACTTGACGTCGCCGAGCGCCAGCGTGCTGCCCTCGGCGAAGTTGAGCTGGATCGTGTGCCCGTTATTGACGATGGTGTCGGCGCTCCTGGCCCAGTTCAGCTTCAGCGAGGGCAATTGCGACTTGATCGCTCCGTCGATGTCGATCGGCGACTGTTGCAGGCCGACCGCGCAGGCCTTGTTGGCCGCATCGATGTCGCCCCATTTGGCCGGGCCGCCGGCGCCCTCATAGCTCCAATGCGCGCCTTCGGCCGCGAACGCCGGCTTGCACAGCGGACAAAGGGCGAGACCCGCAAGCGCCTTCAAGGCGTGACGGCGATTCATCATATTCCCCCAGGAATGAATTAGGTTGCGCGAATTCCGCGCAACCTAGGCGAGGGGCGCGGTGAGTCGCAACGGCAATCGCGCGCCGAACCTACTGGCTCGCCCACACGATCCTGGCGACCCACGCGACCTCGCCGACGGCCATCGTGCGCTCGGCCTGCGTCGCGTCGAGCGACCGCAACTCCAGCCCCATCGCCGTGCGGCGTTTCAGCATCTTCACCATGAGTTCGCCCGTTCTGGTCTTCACCACCACGCGGTCGCCCTTGCGGATCGCCGCGCCCGGCGAGACCAGGATGATGTCGCCGTCGCGATAGGCGGGTTGCAGGGTGTCGTCGGAAATCTCCAGCGCAAAGATGTGACCGTCACCGGCCAGCGGCGGCGCAACCTTGTCCCAGCCCTTGCCGGAGGGGAAGCCGAGGTCGTCGAAATAGCCGCTGGCGCCGGCCTGCGCGAAGCTCAGCAGCGGCACCGATCGGCCGTCGCCCGCGTCGTCGTCGATCAGCTTCACGAAGGTGTCGATCGACGAGCCGGCCGCAGCGAGCGCCTTCGCGATCGATTCGGTCGAGGGCCAGCGCTCGCGGCCGTCGGAGGTGACGCGCTTGGATCTGTTGAAGGTGGTCGGGTCGAGCCCGGCGCGCTTGGCAAGCCCGGACGGCGACAGGCCGGCGCGCGCCGCCAGTCGATCCAGCGCGACCCAGATCTGATCGTGGGTTAGCATCCTCTGCGCTTTGGCCTGCCTGACCATGGGAGGTCCAGCCCGTCGCAACTCAGGAAAACTGTCCTCAAATCAACCGGTTTTCCGTTTTTCGTGCAAGGGGCAGCGGCTAAGTCTTGAGTTCGCGAGGTGCGACGATTACGGTCGCGCCCGGGCTTTAAAGACCCGTGAGAAACGAAAAACCCCAAGAGACTCAACGAGCTGACTCAATGAGCTGACTCAACGAGCTGTCTCAACGGGCAAACAGGGCTCCGCAAGCGGTGGTCAAGATCTACAAAATCTGCCCGGCCTCGGCCTGGCGCGAGGCCGAACGCGACGGCGTCTACCGGGGCAGCGCGGACGACGCGCGCGACGGTTTCATCCATCTCTCGACCGCTGCCCAGGTTCCCGAGACCTTGCGCAAGCATTTCTTCGGCCAGCGGGCACTGTTCCTGGTCGAGGTCGACGATGAGGCGCTCGGAGCCGGCTTGCGCTGGGAGCGCTCGCGCAATGACGAGCTGTTTCCGCATCTCTACGGTGAGCTCGATCTCGGCGCGGTGATTTCGGTGACGAACCTCAACGTGCGCTCCGACGGCGGCCACGACATTCCGGAGCTGTTGCCGTGATCCGCGCCTTCGACGCCTTTTCACTGCCGGTGCTGCGCTGGCTCGACCCGGAGGACGCGCATCGGCTCGCGATCCAGGGCTTGCGCTTCCTGCCGCCCGGTAAGCCGCGGCCCGACGATCCCAAGCTCGCGGTGCGCGCGTTCGGGCTCAACTTTCCCAATCCGATCGGCATGGCGGCGGGCTTCGACAAGAGCGCGGAGGTGCCGGATGCGCTGTTGCGGCTCGGCTTCGGCTTCGTCGAGATCGGCTCGGTGACGCCGAAGCCGCAGAGCGGCAATCCGCGGCCGCGGCTGTTTCGGCTCGAGCGCGACGAGGCCGTCATCAACCGCATGGGCTTCAACAATGACGGCGCGGAGACAGCCCTTCGGCGGCTCGCCGCGCGCGCGCAGCACGGCGGCATCGTCGGCGTCAATGTCGGCGCCAACAAGGATTCGCCCGACCGCGTCGCCGACTACGTCAAGCTGATCGAGACCTTCGCGCCGGTCGCGAGCTATTTCACCGTCAACGTCTCCTCGCCCAACACGCCCGGCCTGCGCAACCTCCAGGAGGGCGCGCTGCTCGACGAGCTCCTGGCAAAAGTGATCGATGCGCGCGAGCGGGTACGCCAGAAGGCCGGCGACACCCCGGTGCTGCTGAAGATCGCGCCTGACTTAAGCCTCGCCCAGCTCGACGACATCGTGCAGGTCGCGCGCTCGCGCCGGGTCGACGGCATGATCGTCTCCAACACCACCATCGCGCGGCCGAGCACGCTGCGCGAGGCGACGCGCGCGAAGGAGCAGGGCGGCCTGTCCGGCCGGCCGCTGTTCCGCCTGTCGACGCGCATGGTCGCGGAGACCTATGTTCGGGTCGAGGGCGCCTTCCCGCTGATCGGCGTCGGCGGCGTCGATTCCGGCGGCGCCGCGCTGACGAAAATCCGCGCCGGCGCCAGCCTGATCCAGCTTTATTCGTCGCTGGTCTACAAGGGCCTCGGTCTCGTCGACGAGATCAAGCGCGACCTCACCTCGACGATGCTGCGGACGGGGCGGGATTCGCTGTCCGAGATCGTCGGCGCCGATGCGGCGACGCTGACGGCGGAAGACTGGCCGGGGCTATAAGCCCGCGCTGCCCTTCGCTTCTCCCCGCGTGCGGGGAGAGGCCGGAATTTGCGAGAGCAAATTCCGGGTGAGGGGAGTCTCCGCGAGTCCAACTCTCACCGTCCCTGCGGAGGCTCCCCCTCACCCCGACCCTCTCCCCGCAAGCGGGGCGAGGGAGAAGAGAACGTCGCCCCATACAGCGCCGGATAGCGCGCGCCCTGCAAGCCGCCGCGTGCGACGTAGAACGCGATCAGCGCGACCCACAGCCCGGCATTGCCGAACGATTGCAGCGCCCACCAGGTGGCGAGGAAGATCGCGAGCGAGGCCAGCATCAGATTGCGCATCTCGCGCGCCCAGGTGGCGCCGACATAGATGCCGTCGAAGCCGAAGGCGAACACGCCCGGCACCGGCGCGAGCACGATGAACGGCAGGAACTCGCGCGCGGCGCGGCGGACATCCTCGCTCGCGGTCATGAAGTTGATGATGTTCGGGCCGAACAGCGCGAACAGCACAGCAACCACCAGCGCGAAGCCGAGCCCCCACAGCAGCACCAGCCGGGTCGAATCCGCAAAGCCTTTCGCGTCGCGCGCGCCAAAGGTGCGGCCGCAGAGCTGCTGTGCCGCGTTGGCAAGGCCGTCGAGGAAGAAGGCGCTGACCAGCAGGAAATTGTTGAGCACGGAATTCGCGGCCAGCGTGACGTCGCCGGCGCGCGCGCCCTTGGCGGTGAAGAACAGGAATACCGCGATCAGCGCCGCGGTGCGGATCATGATGTCGGAGTTCACCGCCAGCATGCGCATCAGTTTCCCACGGTCGAACAGGCGCGCGCGGGCAACGGCAAAGCCGCCATCCGCATGGCGCCGGCAGACGATCACGCCGAGCACGAAACCGACCGTCTCCGACAGCAGTGCGGCCATCGCCGCGCCCGCGATGCCGGTGTCGTAGACCAGCACCAGCACCAGGGTCGCTGCCGTGTTGATGAGGTTGATCACGACCTGGAGCGCGAGCGCCGGATTGGCGCGGGCTTGTCCCACCAGCCAGCCGAGGATGACGTAGTTGGCGAAGGCGAACGGCGACGACCAGATCCGGATCATGAAATAGGTCTTTGCGGCGCGCGTTACGCCCTCGCTGCCGCCCATCAGGTCGAATAGCGCCACGGTCAGCGGCAGTTGCAGCGCGATCAGCGCGGCCCCGATCAGGCCCGCGACGATGAAGCCGCGCACCAGGATCGCAGTCAATTCGCGCGTCTCGCCCGCGCCGAGCGCCTGCGCGGTGAAGGCGAGCGTGCTCATGCGCAGGAAGCCGAACAGCCAGAACAGGCAGTCGAAGATCACCGACGCCATCGCGACGCCGCCGAGCAGCGCGGCATCGTCCAGTCGTCCGATCGCCGTGGTCGAGACCACGCCGATCAGCGGCGTGGTGAGGTTCGCGACCATCGCCGGACCCGCGATGGCGAACACCTGGCGGGAGCCGACCTTGGGATGAACGGGCGCGTGCATGTCAGAACACGAGCACCATGCCGTCTTCGGCGGGGAGATGGGCGATGTCGTCGAGGCGCGACAGCACATCGTCGCTCATATGGGTGAGGACGAGGCGTTTTGCGCCGATCGCGGGAAGATGCTGTTCCAAGGTCTTCAGGCTGAGATGGTTCTTGACCACCTTCTCGTACATATAGGCTTCCGCGATGAAAAGGTCCGCGCCATGCGCCAGCGGAATGAGCGTCTCCGTCCATTCGGTATCGGCGCTGTAGGCGAGCGTGCGGCCTTCGGCCTCGACGCGGTAGGCGAGGAAGGGCCCGCCGGATTCGCCGTGCACGACCGGATAGGGCGTCACCGTCACCGCGCCGAAGTCTTGACTTTGCCCGGGTGCGAGTTCGACGACGGAGAGATCAAAACCCCGCTTCCGTTTGGTGGAGTGCTCGAACAGCGCCTCCATCACCTGCGCGAGCCGTGTCTCGATGCCTTGTGGGCCGGCGATCGTCAGCGGCCGCGTTCGCCGCGAAAATTGCGCCTCGATCAGGAAGAACGGCAGCCCGGCAAAATGTTCGCCATGGAAATGCGTGATCAGGATCAGGTCGATCGCGTCGAGCTCGATCTCAAGCCGCTTCAGGGCCGGCAGCGACGAGGCGCCGCAATCGATCAGGAAGTTGCTCTCGCGGCCCGCAACGTGGAAGCAGGTGTTGAACCTGCCGCCCGAACCGAAGGCGTCGCCGCAGCCGACAAAGCGCAATTGCATCGGCTGCGACTCCGTAAGGGTCTTAGCGGCGCGGCGCGCCGAAGACGCGCATCAACAGCCAGACCGGGACCACGATGACCGCGCCGAGCAGGAAATAGCGCCACAGCCAGTTGATGGTGTCGAAGCCGAGATCCCAGAGACGCTGGAACAAGAGGCGAATGCTGTAGAGGATGTTCCAGGGGTCGAAGCCGATCGCCGCCAGCACGACGCCGACCAGGACAGAGAGCAGGACCAGGCGAAACGCGACCGCCAGCGGCGAGCCGCCGAGAAAGCGGTTCAGGCCGTCACTGCGGCCGGCCGGCAAATCTCTGACGTCTTGGACCATCTGGAAACTCCTTGGGCGGATTCGACCCCATTATAGGGCACGGCGAGGCACATGGGGAACCCGCAACGGGGCGTCAATCAGCTTACCGCATTTTAATTCGGACAAGCGCCAGAGCTATAATTTGGGTGTGCTGCCCGCCGCGGGCTCCTAAACCTCTCCCGCTCGCGGGAGAGGTCGACGCGAAGCGTCGGGTGAGGGCTCTCTCCTCTGGGGGAATCCCACAGTGGAGGCACCCTCTCCCCAACCCTCTCCCGCAAGCGGGAGAGGGGGCGCACCTCCGCCCAGGCGTTAGTCGGGGCTCATCGCTGCACACTTCAAGCCTCAACCTCCGCCGCCTCCGCCTTCAGCATCTTTTCCAGCGTTTCCAGCCGGTCGGCCTCCCGCGGCGGCTTGTCCCAGCGCAACCGGCTGATGCGGGGGAAGCGCATGGCGACGCCGGATTTGTGCCGTGGTGAGCGCTGGAGACCTTCAAATGCCACCTCCAGCACCAGCCCCTTGTCGGGCTCGTGCACGACATGACGCACGGGCCCGAATTTCTCCGTGGTGTTGTTGCGGACGAAGCGGTCGATCTGGAGCAGCTCCTCGTCGGTGAAGCCAAAATAGGCCTTTCCGACCGGCACCAGCTCGTCGCTGTCCGCGCCTGCGGTCCAGACGCCGAACGTGTAGTCGGAATAATAGGACGAGCGCTTGCCGTGACCGCGCTGCGCATACATCAGCACGGCGTCGATGATGTGGGGATCGCGCTTCCACTTCCACCATTGCCCCTTCGGCCGTCCCGGCAGATAGGGCGCATCGCGCCGCTTCAGCATCACGCCCTCGACGGCGTCCGCGTCCTCGCCGGCGCCGGCACTCGCAGGATCGGCGCGCGCGGCGGTCAACGCCTCCCAGCTTGCGAACGGCACCGTGGGCGACAGGTCGATGCGCGGATCGTCGAGCGTCCCGATGAAGGTTTCCAACCGTCCGCGCCGTTCCGCGAAAGGCAGCTCGCGCAGATCGTTCTCGTCGTCGCCGAGCAGGTCATAGGCGCGGAGGTGAATCGGAAACTCCTTGATCAGCTTTGGCGAGACGACCTTGCGATTGAGCCTCTGCTGAAGGACGTTGAAGCTCTGCACGCGGCCCTCGCGCAGGATCAGAAGCTCGCCGTCGATCGCACCTGGCAGGCGCAGCGACGGCACCAGGTCCGGAAAGCTTCCCGTGATGTCCTCGCCGGTGCGCGAATAGAGTCGCGCCGTGATGTGGCCGCGGTCGTCGCGGCCTGCCACCGCCTGCACGCGGATGCCGTCCCATTTCCATTCGGCGATGTAGTCGGCGGGATCGAGCGCGGCGAAATCCGTATCCTCGATCGCATGCGCCAGCATCACGGGGCGGAACGGCGCGGGGTCGCGATTGACCGGCTTGTCGCCGCGGCCCYCCAGCCAGGCGAACAGGTCGAGATAGGGCGGCGCGAGCCCGGGCCAGATCAGCTCGACCTCGTGCGGATCCTTGTCGCCGAGCGCCGCCGCGGCGGTCTTTGCCAGCCGTGCGGAGATGCCGATCCGCAGCGCGCCGGTGACGAGCTTCAGAAGCGCCCAGCGGCCAGTCTCGTCGAGCTCGTCGAGCCAGCGTTCGAGCTGCTTCGGCAGCTCGGTCTTGCCGAGGGTGCGGAGCGTGGTGACGACCTCGGTGAGGGTTGGGGGAGGCGGGTTGTTGTGGTTGCGGGCGTGGAGTGCATCGCTGACATCTCGCCCGGAGTACCCCCCTCCCTGACCCTCCCCCACATCCGCCTTCGCTCTTCGAGCTACGGCGGACAAGAGGGGGGAGGGAGTGCGTCCCTCATGCAAAAATGGTTCGCTCGCGTTTGCCGACGTCTTGCTTGTCGACTGCTCCGAACTCTGTTGCATTCCCTCCCCCCTTTTGTCCGCCGAAGCTTTAGCGAAGGCGGATGTGGGGGAGGGCGGGGGAGAGGGGTGGCCCGGAAAAGATTCGTCGTTACCGAGCACCTGCTTCGGCCACATCAGCGCCACCGTTTCCGAGAGATCGCCGACGTAGTCGTAACTCAGCCCGAACAACACCTCATCCGTGCGCGCCGCGATCAGATCGCGGATCAGTGCCGGCTTGGCGTGCTTGAAGCTGAGTGCGCCGGTCAGCGCGGCCAGCGCATAGCCGCGGTCGGGATCGCCGACCTCGCGAAAGTAGCCGGTGATCAGCCGCAGCTTGTTGTTGCGGCCGGGCTCGTAGGCGAGGCGGTCCAGCAGTTCGGCGAAGCGATTCATGCTTCGGCCTCATCAGTGAGTGGCGACTCGCTCTCCCCCTCGTCGCCATAGCCGACGAGATCGAGCGGCTGCGCCCGCAAACCCTGCGACTTGCACCAATGCACCAGCGCGTCTTCCTGGCCGTGCGTGACCCAGATCTCGCCGGCGCCGGTCGCGGTGATCGTGGCGGTGRGGCCGTCCCAGTCGGCGTGATCGGAGATCACGAGCGGCAATTCGACGCCGCGCTGCCGCGCGCGGGCGCGCACGCGCATCCACCCCGACGCAAAGGCGGTAACGGGATCGGGAAAACGGCGTGTCCAGAGATCGGACGTTGCCGAGGGCGGCGCCAGGGTGATGGTGCCGGCGAGCCCCGGCTTCTTCACGCCAATCACCGGCCTGAGCTCGCCGAGCGCGATGCCGCGGCTTTGATAGTACTCGGTGATCTTCTCCATCGCGCCATGCAGATAGATCGGCGCGTCATAGCCGGCCTGCCGCAGCAGCGCGATCACGCGCTGGGCCTTGCCGAGCGAGTAGGCGCCGACGAGATGCGCGCGCTCCGGAAACAATGCGACCGAGGCCAGCAGCTTCCTCACCTCGTCGGCCGCATCGCCGTGGCGAAATACCGGCAGGCCGAACGTTGCCTCGGTGATGAAGACGTCGCAGGGCACGAGCTCGAACGGCGTGCAGGTCGGATCTCGCGCGTCCTTGTAGTCGCCGGAGGCGACGATGCAGGTGTCCTTGCATGTCACCGCGATCTGCGCCGAGCCCAGGACATGGCCGGCCGGGTGGAATTTCACGCTGACATCGCCAAGCCGGATCTCCTCGCCATAGCGGATGGCTTGCGTCGATCCGGCGAAATCCTCGCCATAGCGCAGCCGCATCATGTCCAGCGTTTCCTGCGTCGCCAGCACCGCGCCATGGCCGGCACGGGCGTGGTCGGAATGGCCGTGGGTGATCACCGCCCGCTCGACCGGGCGCACAGGATCGATATGGAAGCCGCCGGGCTTGCAGCACAGGCCGTCAGCAGTTGGCAGCAGGATGTCTTGCGGACGCATGTGCGTCATATAGGCAGCGCCCACCCCAAATTAACCCGTCATGCGCGGGCTTGACCCGCGCATCCATCCACTTAAAAAGTTCCTTTTTTGATGGATTGCCGGGTCAAGCCCGGCAATGACGAGCCGAGTCCGATGCCCCTGCGCCTTTTCCACTCTTCCGGCGATCTCATGGCCGACCGCCGCTTCGAGTTCGCGCGCGACCTCCAGCTCAAGGGCGATCTGCCGGCCGCTGCCGACCTGCTGGAGCAGGCGATCGAGCTCGCCCCAAATTTCGCTTCGGCCTGGTTCACGCTCGGCGAGATCCGTCAGCAGCTCGGCGAGCGCGACAAGGCCATCGCGGCGTTGCGTAAATCGCGGGAGTTCGATCCGGAGGATCAGCATGGCGCCGGCCTGCATCTGATACGGCTCGGCGATGCGCAGATGACGGAGATGCCCAAAGCCTATGTGCAGGCCCTGTTCGATCAATATGCGCCGCGCTTCGAGCACGTGCTGATCAACGATCTCGGCTATCGCGCGCCGTCCCTGATCTTCAAGGCGGTGCTGGCCGCGCGGGTCGCCGCGAAGAAGCCCGCCTTGTTCAAGCGCGCCATCGATCTCGGCTGCGGCACGGGCCTTGCGGCAGCCGCCTTCGCAAGGCAGGTCGATCATTTCACCGGCATTGATCTGTCGCCCGGCATGATCAAGGAGGCACGCGCGACGGAGCTCTACGCCGAGCTCGAAGTCGCCGACATGATCGAGGGCCTGCGCGGCAAGGCTGATGCGAGCGCGAACCTTGTCGTGGCGGCGGACGCCTTCGTCTATCTCTCCGATCTCGCGCCGGTGCTGACCGAAGCCGTGCGCGTGCTTGCATCGGGCGGCGTGCTCGCCTTCACGCTGGAGACGCATGACGCTGGCGGCGTCGTTCTCGGCGAAGGCCTGCGCTATGCCCATTCCGCGGAATATGTGCGCGGCGCCATGGCCAAGGCCGGATTCAAGCTCCTGACATTGGACCCGGCATCGCCGCGCAACGAGAACAC
>NZ_JBFULT010000108.1:0-15732 GCF_054049755.1 Bradyrhizobium sp. P5_C11_2 | reverse complement strand
TCCGCGATCGCTGCTCCTGACGATCTGCCCCAAGGCCGAGGACCGGCTGGGGCAGGTGCTTGGCGGTCAAGCTCCCATAAGAGAAGCGATTCTACGCTACCACGCACTTGCCGCCCGTGTTGGCCCGCACACAGACGTGGTTGGCCAGCACCTGATGGCGCAACATATGGTCGATCTCATCGCCCTGTTGCTGGGGACGGACGCCGACCGCACGGAACTGGCGAACAGCAGAGGGCATTCCGCCGCGCGGCTCGACCTCATGCGCGCCGACATCATCGCCAATCTGAACCGAGGTGATCTGACCATCCATTCGGTGGCCCAGAAGGCCGGCCTCAGTCCGCGCCGTGCCCAGCGGATGTTCGAACAGACGGGCACCACGTTCACCGAATTCCTGCTTGAACAGCGCATGCTGCTCGTGCGCAGGCTGCTGCTCGATCCCCTCAACCGATGGCGCAAGGTCTCCGACCTCGCCCATTCGGCGGGTTTCCCCGACGTGTCCTATTTCAACCGCGTGTTTCGACGGCGGTTCGGCGTAACGCCGTCCGACATGCGCGGCGCGTGAGGGCGAGACGCGACTGCCGTCGGCGTTGCGCGCGAGTTTCAGGACGCAACTGTTCGGCGACGGCCTCGCAAACCATCCCAACCATCACTAGATTGCCCGCATGAAGAAAATCGGATTTCTGTCCTTCGGACACTGGACGCCCTCGCCGCAGTCGCAGACCCGCTCGGCCGCGGATACGCTGCTGCAATCCATCGAGCTTGCGGTCGCGGCGGAGCAGCTCGGCGCCGACGGCGCCTATTTCCGCGTGCATCATTTTGCGCGGCAGCTGGCGTCGCCCTTCCCCCTGCTCGCAGCCGTCGGCGCCAGGACCAGCAAGATCGAGATCGGCACCGCCGTGATCGACATGCGCTATGAGAACCCGCTTTACATGATCGAGGATGCAGGCAGTGCCGATCTCATCGCCGGCGGACGGCTGCAGCTCGGCATCAGCCGCGGCTCGCCGGAGCAGGTGATCGACGGCTGGCGCTACTTTGGTTATCGCCCGGCCGATGGCCAGAGCGATGCCGACATGGGCCGGCGCCACGCCGAGGTGTTTCTCGACCTGCTGCGCGGCGAAGGCTTTGCCGAGCCCAATCCGCAGCCGATGTTTCCCAATCCGCCGGGGCTGCTGCGCCTCGAGCCGCTGGCCGCTGGCCTGCGCGACCGGATCTGGTGGGGCGCCGGGTCGAATGCGACCGCGGTCTGGGCGGCGAAGCTCGGCATGAACCTGCAGAGCTCGACCTTGAAGAACGACGAGACCGGCGAGGCCTTCCATGTGCAGCAGGCCGCCCAGATCCGCGCCTATCGTGCCGCCTGGAAGGAAGCCGGCCACACCCGCGAACCGCGCGTCTCGGTCAGCCGCAGCATCTTCGCGCTGATCGACGATCGCGACCGCGCCTATTTCGGCGGCGAGCGCGGCGGCGAAGACCAGATCGGCTTCATCGACCCGCAGACGCGCGCGATCTTCGGCCGCTCCTATGCCGCGGAGCCGGATGCGCTGATCGAGCAGCTGCGACAGGACGAGGCGATCGCCGAGGCGGATACGTTGCTGCTGACGATCCCCAACCAGCTCGGCGTTGCCTACTGCGCGCATGCGATCGAGGCGATCTTGAAGCACGTCGCGCCGGCGCTGGGGTGGCGCTGAGGCGGATCGTCGGGCCCCTGCTTCGGCGGAGGCGAGATCAGTGCAAATGGCGCGCCGCGTCGCTTCGGCGCTAGGCTGCCGCCTGTTTCGCTGCACGCCGCGCCCGGTCGGAAGCCGCAATCAGAGGATCGGCCGGCGTGACGCGCGCGTCCACCGGCGCATCGGGCACGAGCGGGACACGGTCGTCCACGGCGCTCTCGACCCGATTGCGGCCGAGCGCCTTCGCCTGGTAGAGGGCCTTGTCGGCGCGCTCGCATAGCGCCTCGACGTCGGCCGCCCGGTCATCCGCCTGTGCGAGGCCGATGCTGACCGTGGCAGCGACCGGAATTCCGTCCACGACACGCGCTGCCGCCGAAAAGCTCTCGCGCACGCGCTCGGCAGCCGCAATCGTCGCCCGTTGGTCGGGCCCGCTGACGATTGCGGCGAACTCCTCGCCCCCGAGCCGCCCCGCGATGCTGCCGCGCGGCAAATTCGCGGACAGCGTCTGCGCGAACAGGCGCAGCACGCGGTCGCCCATCGCATGGCCGTGGCTGTCGTTGATGGCCTTGAACCAGTCGAGGTCGAACAGGAGGAACGCAACCGCTCCGCTCGCACGCGCGCTCAGGCGTTGCTTGGCGAACTCCATGAAGGCGCGCCGGTTGGCGAGGCCGGTCAACCCGTCCGTCATGGCGGCGCGCTTATGCGCGAGCTCGCTGCGCTCCTTGGTCAGCGCGAGAAAGAGATAGTTGATGGCGATGATGAAGAGCAGGGTGAACGTGCTCACGATCGCGAACCAGAACGACCGCAGCGCATCGAAGCTCGTCACCGGCGCCTCTGCGAGAGGGTGCAGCACGACGAGCGGAATGCGCACGAGAAACAGGCCGCCACCGAACGCGGTCAACACGATCAGCGGCCAGCGCGACAGCAATGGCTCGGCGCGGCCACTCCAGAGCACGTAGGCACAGCCGAGCGAATACAGGCCCACGATGGCAGACACGATGATCATGCGCGMCGTGGCGGAATCGTACAGCGCCGGGACCTGGCAGACCGCGATCCACACCAGCGCACCCGCGAGCAGGATGGCGAGGCTCGGACGCCTGGCTTCGAAGCAGCGCGCCCCCTCCAGCATCAGCGCGCAGGCGGTGAACAGCACCGTGTAGGCGAGGTCGGTCGAATAGAAGTCAGGGATCGTGCCGCGCAGGCAGAGCAGGCCAAGCGCGGCCGTCATCACCAGCACCGCGCCGCCCCACCAGGCGAGCGCGCGGACCGCGCGATTTTGCAGCCAGGCGAACAGGGTCAGCGCGCCGAGCAGCACCATGACTGACAGCATCAGCACGTAGATTGTCGGTATGTCGAGCAGCGGCATGGTTCCCACCGGGGTCGCAGACCCTATATCAATGCCGCGCTACGATTTGCTTGCGATAGTTGGTAAACGTCGTCGTAACGGCTTTTCCGCAAGCGAGCTATCGATCGGCGCCGGGGTGGCGGCAAGACAGTCCACCGCCTCGCTGCGCAAGTCAGGCCGGCTCTTGCTGACCCCTGATTTTGTCGAGCCAGGCCACCAAACGTGGGTGTCGCGCATACCGGCCTTCCAGGCTTGCCAATTCCTGCTGAAAGACCGGCAAGGACAGCAGCCTTTCGATATCAGGCTCCCTGATCTTCCAGATCGCCGACGGAAAGAAGCCATGCACCTTGAGCTCATAGAGCTCGAAGATCGCGTGGATGATCTCATGCACGGCCCGCTGCTCTTCCGGCGTGATCTCGATGTCGCCGGCAGCCCTTCGCTCGAGGAATACCGTGACCGGAAGACGGCGACGCAGGTCGGAGACCCGGTCGGAATACCGCAGAAAGATGTCCGCGCCCAGACGCCGATTGTTGGTGTGGAGCGCCGTGTAGATCGCAACACTGCCAACGATGATCGTCCCGAGCGTCATGAATCTGAGAATATGGTCGAGCACGCGTGTGTCTCCTTGCGCGGGGCATCGGAGCTGAAAATGTAGACCACAGCGCGGGCTGATAAAATGGGGCGGCCGAGGCTAACGATGGCAGCTATCGTCCGATTTGTCATGACGCGCAAGTTACCGGCTTGCCTCCATAAGTGATGCCATGGCGGCAATCGTAGCGACCGCTCGGATCGGCGCTTCGCAACTCGTTGATGCGGTCCCACGTGCCTCCCCATGTCCCCTCACCACTCAGCGGGACAAGCGTTCGATCGGGCTCCTCCTTCATGATCTGCCAGATGGGGAGTTCAGTCGCCGCCCAAGAATCGAAATAGGCATCGAGGAAAGAAGGAAACCATCCGGAGTCCATGCCCATGTGCATATCGCTAGGGGCGTCGCCGGAACTGATGAGCCCCCAAGGGCACTTTGGCCCGAAGCCAAACTCGCAAAAGGCAATCGCACTGAATGAATGCGCCGGATCGTCCAGGACGATCCAACACGGATACTGCCGGCCGCGCGTGCCATAATCCCAACTGCGGAGCACGGAGTGCGGGGCTACAAGCAATTTCATCACATGAGCGACGACCCGCGCATCGGACAGCGTCATCAGTTCGTCCGCGATCAAGCTTCTCAGGAAGTGAGCGTCAACAGCCATGCAACTACATTACCATTTGGTCCGTTGCGGCCAAGCCTATCCCGTCCAAACCGGCGCGCGCTCTCGCTGATTGCGAGGTTGAAGCGACAGGGCCCTTGTGACTTATTATGCCATAGGGTCGAACGGCGAGGACGACGATGCCAACAAGAAACGTCGTGCTGACGAAACGCCAACAGGAACTCATTGAGACCCTCGTCGAGTCCGGCCGCTACCGGAACGCCAGCGAGGTGCTGCGGGATGGGCTGCGACTGGTGGAGCAACGCGAGGCCGAGGACGCTGGCAAGCTCAAGGCGTTGCACGCAGCGGCTCGCCTCGGCATTGGATCGTTGGAGCGAGGCGAACTCAAAGAATTCAGGACAATCGAAGACCTGCAAATCTATCTGACTGACTTGTCGGAGAAGGTCATCTCCGGAACAGCTGAATAAAGCCAGGGAAGGCTATGCGATGGCCCCCCATCACCCCGCCTTGACACCCGCATCGATCAACAGCTTCGCCGCGGCAAGCGCCGACTGGGCGGGGCCGTCCTCCGATTGCTGGCCGGTGACGTAGATGCCCTCGATCAGCAGCAAGAGCGCGTCGCCGAGCACGTCCGGACGACGCGCGCCCATGCCGGCTGCGAGTTCGCGCAGGCGCTTGCGAAAGACCTTCTTGTGGGCTTCGGCGACCTGGCGGGCCGGATTGTCGCGCGACGGATATTCCACTGCAGCGTTGCTGAGGCCGCAGCCGCGATAGCCCCTGCGCACGGCGCGCGCCGACAGCTCGCCGATATAGGCGAGCACATGGTCGCGCGCATCGGCGTAGGATTTTCCGTTGGGGCGCTCGAAGTTCTCCCAGAAGTGCTGATCGTAGTCGCGCAGATAGGCCGCGGCGAGATCGTCCTTGGAGGCGAAGCTGCGATAGAGGCTGGGCTTGGTGACGCCGGCGCGGTCCACCACCTCGTCGACGCCGACGGCGCGGATGCCCTCGCGGTAGAACAGCTCGCTTGCCGAGGCGCGAATCCGGTCGGCGGCCCGGAGCGGCGCCTGCGCGGGTGCTTCGACTTTTTTCTTCATCGGGCCTTGATGCCTTTCAGATGGGCTTGACAATGTTACTGACCGGTACGTACTAATACCGCATCGCAATACGTACCGGTAAGTAACATGCCCCCTTCTTCCGTTCAACCTGCCTCCGTTCAATCCGCCGCCTTCTCCAGGCGGCCGTTCGGCCCGAACTACGCCTTCGTGGTCGTCGCCGTGATCTTCCTGGCGCTGCTCGCCGCGGCCGGCCTGCGCTCGACGCCGGGCGTGCTGATGCTGCCCTTGCAGAAGGCCTTCGGCTGGGACGTCGGCGTGATCTCGTCCTCGGCCGCGGTCGGCATCTTCCTCTATGGCCTCGCCGGCCCGTTCGCAGCCGCCGTGATGCAGCGCTTCGGCATCCGCCGCACGGTGCTGGGCGCGCTGGCGGTGATGTCGGTCTCGACCGGCGCGAGCTACTTCATGACCGCGCCGTGGCAATTGTTCCTGACCTGGGGACTGCTCTCCGGCATCGGCTCGGGCGCGGTCGCCAACGTGCTCGGCGCCACCATCGTCAACCGCTGGTTCACCACCAATCGCGGCCTCGTCATGGGACTTTTGACCGCGAGCACGGCCACCGGCACCCTCATCTTCATGCCGGGCCTCGCGGCGCTGGTCGAATGGGGCGGCTGGAAGCCGGTGGTGCTGACGGTTGCGGCGTGCTGCGCGGCGCTGATTCCGCTGGTCTATGTCCTGGTGCCGGAGCGGCCCGCCACGATCGGCCTGCGCTCCTACGGCAGCGCGCATGAGGACCAGCCCGCAGCCCCGGCGCAGGGCAATCCGTTCGTCGCCGCGATCAGCAACCTCGTCCGCGCGGCGAAGACGCCGACCTTCTGGTTCCTGTTCGCGACCTTCTTCATCTGCGGCTTCACCACCAACGGCCTCGTCGGCACCCATCTGATCGCGTTCTGCGGCGACCACGGCATCTTCGAGGTGCAGGCCGCGAGCCTGCTGGCATTGATGGGGTTCTTCGACCTGTTCGGCACCACCCTGTCGGGCTGGCTCACCGACCGTTTCGATCCGCGCAAGCTGCTGTTCTTTTATTACGGCCTGCGCGGGCTGTCGCTGATCTACCTGCCCTACTCGGATTTCTCCTTGGTCAGCCTGACGGTGTTCGCAGCGTTCTACGGGCTCGACTGGATCGCGACCGTGCCGCCGACCGTTCGAATCGCCAACGAAGCGTTCGGCGACAAGAACGCGCCGATGATCTTCGGCTGGGTGGTCGCCGGCCATCAGCTAGGGGCCGCCTGCGCAGCCTTCTTCGCCGGCTTCATGCGCTCGGCGCAGGGCGACTATCTGCAAGCCTTCATGATCGCGGGCGCAACGGGCATCGTCGCAGCCGTGCTGTCGCTGATGATCGGCCGGCGGCCGAAGCAACCGGTGCTCGCCACGGCGTGAGGGTTACGCGGATTGTCCGAGGTGCTTCGGCACCTCGGGCTGTACCGGTCAGGCCGCCCTGACCGAGTCCAGGAACTTTCCGACTTCCAGCTTGAGACGATTGCTGTCGCCGGACAACGATCGCGCCGCAGACAGCACCTGCGAACAGGCCGTGCCGGTCTCGGAAGCGCCGCGCTGCACGTCGGTGATGTTGACAGAAACCTGCCGGGTGCCGTGCGACGCCTGCTGCACATTGCGGGAGATTTCCTGGGTCGCCGCGCCCTGCTCCTCCACGGCGGAAGCGATCGTCGACGAGATCTCGGACAGCTTTTCGATGGTTCTGCTGATGTCCTGGATTGCTCCGACCGATTCTTCCGTCGCGGCCTGAATGCCCGCGATCTGTTGGCCGATCTCGCCGGTGGCTTTCGCGGTCTGCTCGGCGAGCGCCTTCACTTCCGACGCCACGACCGCGAAACCGCGGCCAGCCTCGCCGGCACGCGCCGCCTCGATGGTGGCGTTCAGCGCCAGCAGATTGGTCTGGCCCGCGATCGTATTGATCAGCTCGACGACGTCCCCGATGCGGCCTGCCGCCTTCGACAGCTCACTGACCCGCTCGTTGGTGATGCGGGCCTGGCCGACCGCATCGGTGGCCATCCGCGCCGATTGCTGCACCTGGCGGCTGATCTCGGTGACGGATGACGCCATTTCCTCGGTGGCGGCGGCGACCGACTGCACATTCGTGGACGCTTCCCCGGACGCGGCGGCGACCATCGTGGTGAGTCCCTGTGCACGCTCGGCGGTCGAGCTGAGCGTCGAGGCGGAGGCCTCTAACCTGGTCGCAGCCAGCGACACGGTTTCGACGATCTCGCCCACCGCGGTTTCGAAGGTGTCGGCGAGCTTGATCATATCGGCCTTGCGCTGCCCCACGGCGCGCTTGTCCTGATCTGCCTTGGCATCGGCTTCATCCCGCGCCCTCTGCTCGGCATTCTCGCGGATCACGACGACCGTCTTGGCCACATCGCCGACTTCGTCGCCGCGATTTGCGCCGGGGATTTCGATGTTCAACTCGCCGCCCGCCATCTTGCCGAGTGCGCCACTCAGGCGGGTCAGGGGCCTTGAAACGCCGACAAAAGTGAAGGTCACCGACCCGATGAGCGATAGCATCATGATGATAGCCATGGCGAAACTCAGACGGTTCGCCTGGCCCAACTCGGCCGTTGCCACCGCCTTGGCCTCCTCGGCGCCCTTCTCGGCGACGTCCACTGCCGCTCGCATCGACTCGAGGATCTGGTTCGCAACCGGCAACGCCTTTGCATCGACGAGCTGTTTCTTGTCCGCTTCCGCCCGAATCGCCTCGTGAGTGGCTGCGGAAAACTTCTTCACGATGGTCGCGAGCGAACCGATCGTACCGAGAAGACCCGCGTCGCTGACGATGCTCCTGGCACTGTCCAGCGTGTCATCCAGTCCGCCGGTACGATTGTCGATCACGTTCTTCTGGCTCTCGTCGCCGGTTGCGATCAATTGCCAGGTCGCGGAACGAACCGCATTGAACATTGAATCGGCTTCGTTCAGGACCTTTTCGACGTCGGTTCGATTTGCCGCGCGGATCAGCGCCGACGACAGCAGCAGGTCTTCAAACGTCTTGGTCCACTCGGCGGAGCGGTCGTTCCGCCTCTTGGTGATCTCGAAGATCTTGAGTTGGGCCTTTCCGATATCCGATGCCTGGTTGTTGTAGTCGGCGGCAAGGGACCTGATTTTCTGCAGCCGCTCCTTGTCGCCCGGATTGGCGACATTGCCGACCGCAACATCGAGCTCCCTGATCACGGCCGTAAAGGCGGCGTTGAGGTCACCCAGGCCCTTCTCGAGTTCCGGCGGATTCTTCGACTGCCTGATATCGCGCACCGCCAGCTCCATGCCCCGCAACGCAATGTTGGCTTGAAGGGTGTGATCGGCGATTGCCTGCTGCACGCCGGCGCGGCGCTGGGCTGAATTGATGGCCGATTCCGAAACCATCTGGTTGGCGACCATGGCTCCCGAAAGGAGCACGCCGAACAGGCCCACGGCGCCAAGTTTGTAACCGATGCGATTAAGCTTGAGCATGTTGGCGGACTGTCCACATTCTGAATGACAGAAGTGTTTGGGTGAGCGGACCAAACCCCGACGAGGCGCAATCAGGCGGCGGGAAGCGTAGTCGGCCAGCATTATTTTATGGTTAATGCGTCTTCCGACTCGACTTGAGGTCGCGATTGACTTCAGCCACCACCCTGACAATGATGCCGCCGGGGATTTGGAATTTATCAGGGGCGAAAATGCGTGGTGGTTGTCTGGGGGCTTTTGTCGTAGCTGCGTTTCTTGCGGGGTGTGCATCGGGATCAATGGGCAGTACGGCTCTGACCGACAGCGTCAAGTCGAATACTGCACGTCTGGTGGTCTATCGCTCGTCGGCGCTGGGATTTGCGGTCATGCCCAACTACGCCGTCGATGGACGCGTGATCGGCGGCAGTCAGGCCGCGGGGTTCGTGTCGTGCGATCTSCCCCCTGGCCGCCACGAGGTCGCCGTCAACAATCTGCCGCTGAGCAGCAATCTGTTCGGGCAGGGCAGCGAGAAGGTGAGCGTCGATCTGCGCGCCGGCAGCACGACCTACCTCTCCGCCCAGCCGCAGATGGGAATCGTGACGCCCGGCGCGATCACGCTGATCCAGGTCACGGAAGGCCAGGGCCGCGCCGACGTCGCCAGCCTGCATCAGAGCAACGGCTCATGCGGCAAGGCCTGATTCGACTCATTCCACCGTCGAAGCACGGATGCGACGCCTTGTTCTGAAAATCATCCTGCGTCTTGGCCGCTACGCCGTTCTTCCGGTCGTGGCGCTGGCCTGTGTGATTCTGGCCGTCTGGCTGATGGCGATGGATCGCTACAYGATCACGACGCTGGCGACGGCACCGATCGTATTCTCGCTATTCACGGCCGCGGTGGCGGTCGCAATTGGCCTGCTGCTCCTGCCCTCGCGAAAGCATCGGAGTTTCGAGGCGAGCGAGGAGGCCGCCCCGGGTCTCTGGGCGGCGTGGAAGGATCTCGACCCAGGCTTTGTCCGATCGAACCGCAGCTTGCGGATCGACACCGATTTCAACGCATCGATCGGCGAGGTCAGCCGATATGCCGGGCTGTTCGGGCGGCAGATCACGATGACCGTCGGCCTGCCGCTGCTGATCGTCCTGGACGAGCGCGCCGTTCGCGCGATCATCGCCCATGAGGTTGCGCATGCCCGGCTTCGACACACTTCGGGAAGCATCAACCTTGCGGATTTCATCGCGGCTTCCGAGAACGTCCTGTTCTACGCCGATCCGGACCACACCATCACCGGACGCATTGCCCGGGCCCTGCTCCACTCCATGCTCGAATGGCTCGAGAAGGAATATCGCGCGCTGTCGCGGGAGAACGAGCTTTACGCCGATCTCGGCGCAGCCGAGCAGGTTGGACGTGCCGAAGCGGCGCGCGCCCTGGTGCTGACGGAAGGGTGCGGAACGCGTCTCACCGATCTCGTCTACGCTCCTCTGGAGAAGGAAGTGCTGGGCGCGATCAATGCACCGCGCCCTCCCTTCGAGCGCGTCTTGGAGCAGCTTGGTGACATCAGGGCGCCGGAGCCGATGGCCGCTGCCGCCGTCGCCGGCCTGACGCGCGAGCACGATCCGGACGCGACGCATCCGCCTTTTGCCACGCGGCTTGCCAATCTCGGATACACCGGCATTCCTGACATCGACGAAGTCAGGACGTCCGCCATCGACCAGCTTTTGTCGCGGGATGCGGCAAAGGACATCATCGCTCGCTTCGACGAGGAATGGCGGAAGAAGGCGCAGGCCTGGGTCAGCGTCGGCAGGTGAGCGCCGCCACCACTGAACCGTAGCGTTGCCGCGATAGCCCGTGCGCCGCCGCGCCCGGGTTCACCCCGTCTTCGTCCCCGTGATGACGGCGAGCGCCTCGACGAGGCGATCGAGATCGGACTCCTCGGTGTAGAGCGCCGGCGTCACGCGGATGCACTGGCCCTTGGCGACGCCGGCCCGGCGCACGGTCAGGATCTTGTGGMCATCCCTGAGCTTCGCCACGGTGGCGTCGTTGTCGGCCTTGCTGGTCTTGCCGGCAAGGCGGAAGGATGTGAGCGCCCCATACAGGCCGGGCTCGTCCGGCGTCAGGATCTCGATATCCTTGAACCCACGCACGCGGCTGACCCAATAGTCGCGCAGGTACCGCAGGCGGGCCTGCTTCGCCGCCGCGCCGATCTGCTGATGGAGCGCCACGGCCGCGGGCACCGTCAGCACCGTCGCGAAATTGACCGTGCCGGTGTGGACCCGCGAGCGGATGTCACTTTCCGGGAAATCCTCATCGCCCATGTCGCGGTCGATGTCGGCGAGGCGGTCCTTCTTGATGTAGAGGAAGCCCACGCCGACCGGCGCGCCGATCCATTTGTGCAGGTTGAAGCCTGCGAAATCGACCTCGAGCTCGCCCACCCTGAAGTCGATCTGCCCCCAGGAATGGGCGGCGTCGAGGATGGTGTCGACGCCTTTCGCCCTCGCCATGCGCGCGATCTCGGCGACCGGCATGACGAGGCCGGTGCGATGGCTGACATGGGTCAGGAGGAGGAGCCTGGTCTTCGGATTCGCCTCGAGGGCGCGGGCATAGGCGTCGAGCACGCTCTCGCGGGTGGCCGGCTCCGGCACATCGAACTTGACCACGTCGACACCGCGGCGCGCCCTAAGCGCGTTCATCGCATACTGCATCGAATCGTAGTCGAGGTCGGCGTAGAGCACGCCGTCGCCGGGCTTCAGCCTGTTGTAGCCGCCGATGAGGAGCTGCAGCGCTTCGGTCGCGCCGCGGGTCAGCGCGATCTCCTCGGGCGCCGCGCCGACCGCCTGCGCCACTTTGGCCCGCACGGCCTCGAAATCCGCCCCCGCGCGCTGCCGCGCATAATAGGAATTCTGATAATTGACCATGTCGGACTGGCGGATGAACTCGCGCCTCACCGGCTCGGCCATGATGCCCCAAAAGCCGTTCTCCAGATTGACGACATCAGGCGTCACGGCATAGAGGCCCTTCACCGTCGTCCAATAGGCCTTGTCGGCGGCGATTGCGGCCGCCGATCCGGTCGGCTGCGCCGGCAGGCCGTCGGCGGCAAATGCCGGCGCCGCCAGGGACGTGACGGCCGCAGCCGCGAGGCCCTTCAGGATCGACCGGCGGTCGGACGAAATTGTCTCAGTCAGATGCATATCAGCCCTCCACGATGCGCGGCGAAGGGAACAGCGATCAGTTGAGCGCGAATGACGGAGCGATGACAGTTTGATGATCAGTTACCCGGCGGCCGTTGCCCCGCCGATCACCCCGGCGCTGAGATCGTCGAGCTTGCGACGGGCAAATCGTCGAATGGATTCGGCTCGAAGGCGGGTGCACCTTTTGCGGGAACCGGCCGACCGGCTGCCACCTTTGCGGTGCAGGCCTCTCGCCGGTACAATTCTCAACTGATTCTCGTCCGACGAAGGGTGCGGACGCCGCGGCCGTCATCGGCGCGGCCATGTCTGGCGGGAACAATCTTGGTGCCGAGGACGATTTCGGCGTCGTCGGAGGGAGGACAATTTGCGGGACCGCGAACGCGAACGTCAGTTCGGCTAGCGTCGGCCGACATGCACCACCATACGGCTTTTCACGATCCCGTTCTGGTCGCGCTATCGATTTTGATCGCGGCACTCGCCTCTTATACGGCATTGGACCTGGCGACCCGAATGCGGGCTGCTTCGGGAAGGGCCCGAAGGTCCTGGCTGGTCGCCGCTGCGATCGCCATGGGCGGCGGCATCTGGTCCATGCATTTCGTCGGCATGCTGGCCTTCAGCCTGCCTGGAATCGAGATCTCGTACGATCCCTTCCTGACTCTGCTCTCGCTTGTCATTCCGATTGTCGTCGCCGCTGCCGCCTTTGCCGTCGTCGGACGACGCCCGCAGGCGCTGCTCGCATCCGGCTTCGCGATGGGACTTGGTATCTCCGGCATGCACTATACCGGCATGGCCGCGATGCGGATGGCGGCCCTCATCGCGTACGATCCCCGATGGGTGGTGGTCTCGATCCTGATCGCGATCAGCGCCTCGGTCGTGGCGCTCTGGCTCGCCTTCCGCAACACCAACGCGGTCCAGCGGCTGTTCGCGGGATTGGTGATGGGCCTTGCGATCTCCGGCATGCACTACGCCGCGATGGAAGGCGCCATGTTCCTGCCGACCGGCACCATGGCGCGGCAGGCAGGACATCTCGGCGTCGGTCAGGCGCCGCTCGCATTCCTGCTCGCCGGCATCACCATCATGATCCTGAGCATCGGGATCGCCGCTGCCGTCTATGACAGGGCTTCCGCGGAGCGCGCCCAGCGCGAGGCCGACGCACTGAGACGCAGCGAAGAACGTTTCCGGCTCCTTGTGGAGGGAATCGTCGACCACGCGATCTTCATGCTCGATTCGGATGGGCGCGTGGGCAACTGGAATCTCGGCGCGCGCCGGCTGATGGGCTATGGCGATGACATCGTCGGCACGAGCTACACCATTTTTCATACCGAGGAAGATTGCGCGGCCGGAGCGCCCGCGCGTGCGCTCGTTGCAGCCGAGCGGGAGGGCAAGTCCGCCATAGAAGGCTGGCGCATGCGCAAGGACGGCAGCCGCTTCTGGGCGGAGGCAACGATCGTCGCGGTACGGAACGAAAGCGGCGCAATCGCGGGCTTTGCGAACATCGTGCGCGACGTCAGCGAAAGGAGACGGGCGCAGGAAGCGCTGGATCGGGCGCGCGAAGCGCTGTCGATGTCGCAGAAGATGGAGACCATCGGCCAGCTTACCGGCGGCGTGGCCCACGATTTCAACAACCTGCTCGCGGCCGTTCTCGGCAGCCTCGAGCTCCTGAAGAAGCGCCTGCCGTCGGGCGATCCGAGGATCCAGCGCCTGGTGGACAACGCGATGCAAGGCGCGCAGCGGGGCGCCTCCCTGACCCAGCGCATGCTCGCTTTCGCGCGCAAGCAGGATCTCAGGCCGGAGGTCGTCGATGTCCGCGAGCTGGTGCATGGCATGGCGCCGCTGTTGAAATTCGAAGCCGGAATTCGCGTCGAGACGTTGTTTCCGATGGACCTGCCGAAGGTGAAGGTCGACGCGAACCAGCTCGAACTCGCCGTCCTCAACCTGGCGGTCAACGCGCGTGATGCGATGCCGGACGGCGGCCTGATCACCATCGCCGCGCGCGAGGAACGGGACGATGGCGGCCTTCCGGCCAGCTGCTATGTCGCGCTCTCGGTGAGCGACACCGGCTGCGGCATGGACGATGAGATCCTCAAGCACGCTCAGGAGCCGTTCTTCACGACCAAGGGCGTCGGCAAGGGCACCGGGCTCGGTCTGTCGATGGTCCACGGACTTGCCGAGCAGTCCGGCGGCCGGCTGGTCTTGAAGAGCCGTCCCGGCGAGGGCACGACGGCCGACATCTGGCTGCCGATCGCCGAGGAGGCCGCAGTGCCCGAGCGGCGCACGGAGGCTCCGGCACCCGCAGCCCGGGCCAGCCGGCAGCTTGCCGTGCTCGTCGTCGACGACGACCTCCTGGTGCTCGAGAACACGGCAGTGATGCTGGAGGATCTCGGGCACACGGTGGTCGAGGCGCGCTCGGGCGAGGAGGCGCTGGCCCTGCTCCGCCGCACGCGCGCTGTTGACCTGGTCGTGACCGACTATGCGATGCCCGGCATGACCGGACTGCAGCTGGCCAGCGCTGTCGCCGCGGAGCGCCCCGAGACGGTCATCCTCCTGAGCACGGGATACGCTGACCTTCCGAGCGACACGCGATCCAACCTGCCGCGCCTGGCAAAGCCATTCGACCAGGCCGCGCTTGCGAAGGCGATCGAGGCGGCGATGGGCGAAGACGAGCCAACCGGATCCATCGTCGCGTTTCGGCCGAAGAGCGCTTGAACGGCCGGTGGGTCAATGCACGAAAGCTTATTGCACCTCGATGTTCGCGTCCTTGACCAGCTTGCGCCAGCGGTCCTCCTCCTGCCCGACATAGCGATCGAGCTGTTCCGGGGAGCCCCCCACCATGATGAGGCCTTCGTTGGCCTCGAGTTGCTTGAAACCACCGGACTGAACGGCCTTCGCGACGGCCTGATTCAGGCGTGCGATCACGGGAGCGGGTGTCTTGGCCGGAGCGTACAATCCGTACCACGACTCGGCGGCATAGCCGGGCACCCCCGCCTCGGCGACGGTCGGCAATTGCGGAAACGCTGTCGAACGCTCGGCGGACGTAACCGCCAATGCCCGGAGCTGGCCCGCAGCCACCAGCGAGGCCGCGCTTGCTACGGTGGTGAACATCACGTCGATCTGCCCACCCAGGAGATCGCTGATCGCAGGCGCCGCGCCCTTGTAGGGCACCGCCGTCATCTTGACCTTCGCCATCGCATTAAACAGCTCGCCCGCGAGATGAGCCGAGGTGCCGGTGCCGAACGTTCCGAAATTGAGCTTGCCCGGATTGGCCTTGGCTTCAGTGATCAGATCGGAGATCGAGTTGATCTTCGATGCGGGGTTGACGACGACGATATTGAAGGATCGCGCGATCAGCGAGACCGCCGCGAAATCCTTGTGCGGATCGAACGGCAGCTTGTTGTACAGGCTCGGGTTGACCGCGTGCGCGAAGGTCGCCATCAGCAGCGAATAGCCGTCGGGCTCGCTGTTGGCGACCGTCTGGGTTCCGATGATGGTCCCGGCGCCCGGCTTGTTCTCGATGATGACGGATTTACCGAGGTCCGTCTGGATCTCCTGCGCCGTGGTTCGCGCGATGATGTCGGTCCCGCCACCGGCCGCGAAAGGCACCACGATCTTGATGATCTTGTCGGGATATTCGGCGCGCGCCGGCGCCATGCCAAGCCCCGCGACCACCGGCACGACGGCACAGGCGAGGACGGCGAGACTCAGCCGGCGCCGCATGACGAAACCCTTCCTGCGAGCGCCGTCATGATTGATGATTTCGCCAATGGCCATCTGGAGCTCCATCCGAT
>NZ_JBFULT010000107.1:0-15744 GCF_054049755.1 Bradyrhizobium sp. P5_C11_2 | reverse complement strand
CCGGAGATCCGGTCCGCCGGGCGTGCAGCACATACAGCGTCATCGCGATCGATCCGCCGACGACCAGGGCGGCGACCGTGCTCCACGGCAGCAAATTGAGGCCGGCCACCGACAGGCCGAACGCAATGCCGGCAAGCCCGAGCCCGGCGAGCACCATGCCGTAGAGATCGAACGGCTCGCGTTCCTCGCTGGTGATGGGATCGATGAAGCGCAGCGCCATGAAGATGCCGAGCAGCCCGATCGGGATGTTGATCAGGAAGATCCAGTGCCAGGACGCGTAGGTCGTGATGAAGCCGCCGAGCGGCGGCCCGATCACCGGACCGATCAGGGCAGGGACCGTCACCCAGGCCATGGCGTTGACCAGCGCGCTCTTGTCGACCGAGCGCAGCAGCACGAGGCGCCCGACCGGCGTCATCATCGCCCCGCCCATGCCCTGCAGGATGCGCGCGAACACGAAATCGGTGACGGAGGTCGAGAGCGCGCAGCCGACCGAGCCGACCATGAACACGCCGACGGCGATCGCAAACACCATGCGCGCGCCGAAGCGGTCCGCGGTCCAGCCGCTCGCCGGGATGAACACCGCAAGCGACAGCAGATAGGACGTGATCGCGAGCTTCAGCGTCAGCGGGCTGGTGCCGATGTCGGCCGCGATCGCCGGCAGCGAGGTGGCGATCACCGTCGAATCCATGTTCTCCATGAAAAGCGCGGTGGCCACGATCAGCGGAATGACGCGTTGCTTGTCGACCATGACGGATTGGTAATGAAAATCGGAAGGAGGGGTGGAATTGCGGCTTATCACCGCCACCGACCCGGGACCATTGCGGATCGACGCATAGCACCTAGATCCCGCGTAACAACGGTGTGACCTCTCTCCAGGGTTGCGTGTCGCGCTCCTTCGTCATTCCGGGGCGCGCCACTTGGCGCGAGCCCGGAATCCATTGGGCCGCAGGGACCGCTGCGGGATGGATTCCGGGCTCGCGAGGTCGTCGCTCCCCGGAATGACGAGGAGGGGCTGCCCCCGGCTATCCACGCTGAATTTACCGAAAAAGCCTGTGCATGGCTGGCCAGCGGTCCGAATTGCTTTGATTCGTCACCCGGCCGTGCTATCGACCCGCGTCAACCCCACCGATGGGCTCCGATTCTCCGGCGATGCCGCAAGGTACGCCGAGGGCGGCGCTCATCCATAGCTATTTGCGGCAGGGCCGCAGGAAGGAGTTGGCAGATGGCCACGGTGCAAGTTCAAGGCATCCGCGAAGCCCTTACGTTCGACGACGTGCTGTTGAAGCCAGGCCTCTCGGACGTCATGCCGGGCGAGGTCGACATCCGCTCCCGCGTCACCCGCGCCATCCCGCTCAACATCCCGATCATGGCCTCCGCCATGGACACCGTGACCGAGGCCCGCATGGCGATCGCCATGGCGCAGGCCGGCGGCATCGGCGTCATCCATCGCAATTTCGACCCCGAAGGGCAGGCCGCCCAGGTCCGCCAGGTCAAGCGCTACGAGTCGGGCATGGTGGTGAACCCGCTCACCATCAGCCCCGATGCCACGCTCGACGATGCGCTGAAGCTGATGAGCGATCACGGCATCTCCGGCATTCCCGTCGTCACCGGCGCAGGCAAGTCCACGCCGGGCAAGCTGGTCGGCATCCTCACCAACCGCGACGTGCGGTTCGCCACCGACCGTCGGCAAAAAGTCTCCGAGCTGATGACGCATGAAGGTCTCGTCACCGTGCGCGAGAACGTCAGCCAGGACGAGGCGCGGCGGATGCTGCACCAGCATCGCATCGAGAAATTGCTGGTGGTCGATGAGCAATATCGCTGCGTCGGCCTCGTCACCGTGAAGGACATGGAGAAGGCGGTCGCCCATCCGCTCGCCTGCAAGGACGCGCAGGGCCGCCTCCGCGTCGCCGCCGCCACCACCGTCGGCGACACCGGCTTCGAGCGCACCGAGCGGCTGATCGACGCCGGCGTCGACCTCGTCGTCGTCGACACCGCACACGGCCATTCGCGCCACGTGCTGCACGCGGTGAACCGCATCAAGCGTCTCTCCAACTCGGTGCAGGTCGTCGCCGGCAACGTTGCGACCACAGAGGGCGCGCAGGCGCTGATCGACGCCGGCGCGGACTGCATCAAGGTCGGCATCGGTCCGGGCTCGATCTGCACCACGCGCATCGTCGCCGGTGTCGGGGTGCCGCAGCTCACCGCGATCATGGATGCGGTCGAGGCGGCGAAGAAGTCCGACATCCCCGTCATCGCCGATGGCGGCATCAAGTTCTCCGGCGACCTCGCCAAGGCGCTCGCCGCCGGCGCCGACATCGCCATGGTCGGCTCGCTGCTGGCCGGAACCGACGAGACGCCCGGCGAAGTGTTCCTGTGGCAGGGCCGCTCCTACAAGGCCTATCGCGGCATGGGCTCGGTCGGCGCGATGGCGCGCGGTTCGGCCGACCGCTACTTCCAGCAGGACATCAAGGACACGCTCAAGCTCGTCCCTGAAGGCATCGAGGGCCAGGTGCCCTACAAGGGCCCGGTCGGCAACGTCATGCACCAGCTCGCCGGCGGCTTACGCGCCGCGATGGGCTATGTCGGCGCGCGCGATTTGAGCGAGCTGCATTCCAAGGCCCAGTTCGTCCGCATCACCGGCGCGGGCCTGCGCGAAAGCCACGTCCACGACGTCACGATCACGCGCGAGGCGCCGAACTATCCGGGCGGGGGTTAGGTCGCTTCGCTCGATCGCTCCGCTCTCTCCTTCGTCATGGCCGGGCTTGACCCGGCCATCCACGTCTGGCGGCTCGCTCTGTGGCCCGTGGATGCCCGGGTCAAGCCCGGGCATGACGACGGAGAATGAGGCGTCGGCTTTCTCAAATTCGCCAATGCGACAAACGCGAGCGACGAAGCGCTCCACCGGTTTTGTATTGACGCGCTCCGCTCCCTCCGCTTCGCTCGCGCCGAAGAAACTCAGGAGGAAGCCATCATGTCCCAAGGCAAGCGCATCGTTCTCGCCGCGCGTCCCGTCGGTGAGCCCAAGCCGTCCGATTTCCGCATCGAGGAATTCGCAGTCCCAGCGCCGGGGCAGGGCGAAGTCCTGCTGCGCACGATCTGGCTGTCGCTCGATCCCTACATGCGCGGGCGCATGAGCGAGGGGCCGTCCTACGCCGCGCCGGTGCCGATCGGCGGCGTGATGGAGGGCGAGGCGGTCAGCGAGGTCGCGGCCTCCAACAATCCTGATTTCGCGGTAGGCGACATCGTGCGCATCCGCTCGGGCTGGCAGACGCATGCGATCTCCAGCGGCAAGGGCCTGATCAAGGTCGATCCCAAGCTCGGCCCGATCTCGACCTCCATCGGCGTGCTCGGCATGCCCGGCATGACCGCCTATACGGGGCTGCTCGACATCGGCAAGCCTCAGGAAGGCGAGACCGTCGTCGTGGCCGGCGCCTCCGGTGCGGTCGGCTCGGCCGTCGGCCAGATCGCCAGGATCAAGGGCGCACGCGCTGTCGGCATTGCCGGCGGCAAGGACAAGTGCGACTACGTCGTGAAGGAGCTCGGCTTCGACGCGTGTCTCGATCATCGCGAAACCGATTTTCCGGCCAAGCTGAAGTTCGCCTGCCCGAAGGGCATCGACGTCTATTTCGAGAATGTCGGTGGCGCCGTGTTCGAGGCGGTCTTCCCGCTGCTCAATCCGTTCGCGCGCGTGCCGGTCTGCGGCCTGATCGCCCATTACAACGACACCGAGGCCAAGCCGCCGAAATGGGCCGCGTCCATGATGCGCGCGACCCTGACCAAGCGGCTGACCTTCCGCGGCTTCATCGTCTCCGACTTCGCCGCACGCCACGGTGACTTCCTGCGCGACATGTCGGGCTGGGTCCGCGAGGGCCGGGTGAAGTACAAGGAGTTCGTCACCGAGGGCCTGGAGAGCGCGCCGGGCGCCTTCATGGGCCTGCTGAAGGGCGCCAATTTCGGCAAGCAGCTGGTCCGGGTCGGGCAGGATAGGGCTTAGCTGCAAAGCMTGATTTGGCTGCAATCCAGCGCCTTTCGCGGGCTGGATGGTTAAAAAAGAGTCACCGATCGGCCACACCTGCCGGCAAAAGCCGCTTGTGTGACCGTCGGTTCATTGACGAGCCGGCGAAGGCATTGAATCATCGCGCATATTTCAGGTGCTGCGATGTTAGAGATTGGTATTTTCTGCGTAATCCTTCTGGCCGCCGGCTATTGGACGACCTTGTTCGTCATGGGCCGCCGCGACGACGTCATCCATGGCAAGTTCGTCCACGCCGACGACGAGAGCGACCTCAGCCAGCCTTCGATGCCGGCGCCACGGCCGCCGTTCCCGAAGCGTCCGGTCAAAGCTGCGCGACCCGCTGATGTCCAGCCTGCCAATGTTCAGTCCGGCAATATTCAATCTGGCAAGGCTGAGGCCAAGCCGGTGAACAGCGAGGCGCTGCAATCCTTGCTGGCCGCGATCCAGCAGGATCTCAAGAGCGTCGCGTAAGCCGCAACCCTCAGACGCTGCCGCGCTCGACCAGGAACAAGTCGACCGCAAGCCGCTGTTCGGCTGGCGGCGCACCGGCAAGCCGTGCCAGCAGCAGTTCGCCCGCGATGCGCCCCACGGCCGCTGCGTCGAAGGAGATGGTGGTGAGACCGGGCGTGATCTGATCCGCCACGTCGTTGTCGCCGAAGCCGAGCAGCGCGAGATCGCGCGGCACCGACAGGCCGCGCGCGCGGGCCTCGATCAGCGCGCCGGTCGCGAGCAGGTCGTTGGCGCAGAACACGGCATCGACGCGGTCGCCGCGATCGAGCAGGGCGGTGAAGGCGGCGCGGCCATCGACGAGCCCCGTGATCTCGCCGACCCCGATCTCGTGGACGATATCGAGGCCCAGTTGCGCCGCCGCCGCGCGAAACCCGTCGCGGCGGAGCGCGCCACGGCCGCTGCTGCGTCCGATGAAGGCGACGCGGCGATGCCCGGCGTCCGCAAGACGCCGTGCCGCCATCGCGCCGGCATCGGCATTGGGCAGGCCAACCAGCATGTCGATGGGATCGCGCGGATACGCCCAGGTCTCGATCACGGGAATGCCGAGCTCCTCGAGCGCGGCGCGGTTCTCCTGGAGCTCGATCACGCCGGTGAACATCACCGCGGCCGGCCGGATGCCGCGCAGCGACTGGATCATCGCGACTTCCTTGGCATAGGAGTAGGAGGTCTGGCCGACCAGCACCTCAAAGCCTTCCGGCTCCAGCGTGGCGGCGAGACTGCGCACGGCGAGCCCGAATTGCTGGCTGAGGATGTTGGAAACGAAGGCCACCACCACGTTGGACCGCCCCGAGCGCAGCGCGCGCGCATGCGGGTTGGAGGCATAGCCGGTCGCCTCGATCACCTCGAGGATGCGGTCGCGGGTGTCGCGATTGACCTTCTCGGGATGGCGCAGCACGCGTGACACCGTGATCGGCGACACGCCGGCGCGCTCCGCCACCTCCTCGATGCGCGGCGGTCGTCCGGTCGCGCTCGCCCGGCCGGGCGGCGCCGGAATGCGCACCACGTCGTCGTAGCTCGGCTTCACCGGATCGGTCATCGAATCCCTGGAGAGAACGACGCTAGGTTAGCGCATGATGAGATCGGGTCGTATTGCAACCGCGCCGAAGGTGCGCTCCCTCCCCCGCTTGCGGGGGAGGGCTGGGGAGAGGGTGTCYCCGCAATCGAGAACCCCCAAGAGGAGACAGCCCTCACCCGGCGCTTCGCACCGACCTCTCCCGCAAGCGGGAGAGGTGCAGCGAGTGTGCGGCCAAAGTTCACCGCACCATGACCTCGTCGCGCGCGAGCGCGCGGCCGACCTGGACCAGGCAGTCGCCGCTCTGGCTGTCGGTGTGCAGGCGTTGCGAGATCACGATGCCGTCGGCGGGGAAGCGCAGCACCTCTTCCGGCAGCTCGGGGCGCTCGAAATCATGATACCAGCCGGCAACGTCGCCGGCCGCAACCCGCGCGCCGACCATGACCGCCGGCTCGAACCAGCCGCGCCGCGTCGCGAACACCGCCTGCGCATGGCTTTGCAGCGCCAGCAGTTCGGTGGCGCGCTCGACCGGTGCGTGCGGCCCCAGCACGGGGGCCTGGACGAGGCCGAGCGCGAGCAGCAGCCGGTCGACGGCGCGCGCGGTGAGCGCCATCGTCTGCGGCGTGACGGTGCCGCCGCCGCCGAATTCGCCGGAGAGCCCGATCGCGCCGGCGCGTGCGGCGGCCGCCATCGAGGTCGGTGCAGTGGCGCCGTTCTCGGCGACGAAGGMGAAGGGCATGCCCAGCCCCTCCATCAGGCGCAGCGCGTGGCCGAACATCTCCGGCGTGCCCTGCCGCTCGATCAGCGCGCAAGGAACATGCGCCATCGACGTGCCGCCGGAGTGGATGTCGAAGACGACGTCGTGACGCGGAAACAGCTCGTGCTCGAGAAAATGCGCCAGCCGGAAGGTCGGCGTTCCCCCGGCATCGCCGGGGAAGGCGCGATTGAGATTGCCCTCGTCGAGCGGCGAGCGGCGGCGCGCCGCCATCACCGCCGGCAAATTGGCGAAGGGCAGGATGGTGATCTCGCCCTTCACCGCCGCCGCATCGAGCCGGCGATACAGCCGCGTCAGAGTGATCTCGCCCTCATATTCGTCGCCATGATTGCCGGCCATCAACAGCAGCTTCGGGCCGGCGCCGTTCTTGATCCGGAAGATCGGGATCTTGAGCTGGTAATAGGGGGAGCGGTCGATCGAGAAGGGAATGCCGAGATGGCCGGACCATTTCTGGTCCTTCTCGAAATCGATCTCGTGGAAAAGTCCGGTATGCATGGCTTGCCTCGAGGCCGCGTCGACGCCGACGCCGGCCGAAGGTTGAAAGGATGCGCGTTAGAGCAGGGCGACGGCGGTCATCTCGACGCGGAGGTCGGGGTCGGCAAGGCGGGCCTCGACGCAGGCCCGCGCCGGCGGATTGGCCGGATCGATCCAGGAATCATAGACCGAGTTCATGGTGTCGAAGTCGGTGATGTGCGGCAGGAAGACGTTGACCGCGATGAGCTTGGAGCGGTCGGAGCCGGCCTCCTTCAGCAGCGCATCGATCTTGGCGAGCACCTGCTGGGTCTGTGACACGATGCCGGCCTTGCGGTCGTCCGCGACCTGGCCGGCGATGTGCACCAAGCCACCGGCGGCGACGGCCTGGCTCATGCGTGAGCCCACGACATAACGTTTGATCATCTGAGATTCTCCTCGTGAAGATTGGCTCCCGCATGATGCGGGAGCCGTGTGCGAGCTTACAGCGTCGGCAGCGACTGTTCTTCCTTGAACCATTTCAGCTGCAATGCGCCGAGCTTGCCGTTCAGCTTGTTGGTGAAGATGTCGGTGTTGATCCAGTTGAGCAGGTTCTGCTCGCCCTGGCGGACGCCGACATGGGCCGGCGACTGGCGGATCAGGAATTTCAGCTCGACCTCCTTGGTCGGGTTCTGCTCCTGCACCTTCAGCGCGATCGCGCTGTTCTCCGCGAACGTGTCGGCCTGGCCGGCCAGATAAGCGGCGAGGGCCGCCGGCGTGTCCTCGAATCGCACCAGCTTCACCTTCGGTGCGTTGTCGGTGAGCCAGACGTCGAGCGTCGAGCCCTTGGCTACTGCGACGCTGCGTCCGTCGAGATTGTCGGGCCTCTTGCCGGTGGCCGCGGGAAGCGATTTCGCGCCGTAGACGCCGAGATTCACCACCGCATAGGGCTGCGAGAACATCACCTGCTGGGCACGCTCCGGCGTGGCGCCGAGGCCCGCGATCAGCAGGTCGATCTTGTCGGACAGCAGGCTCGGGATGCGCGCAGCACCGGTGACCGGGACGAGCTCGAGTTTCACGCCCATGTCGGCGGCGATCAGCCGGGCGAGATCGGCGTCGAGACCTGCGATCTCGCCCTTGTCGTCCTTGAAGCCCCATGGCGCGGCATCGGTGAGGATGCCGATGCGCAGCTTGCCTGAGCCGAGCACGTCCTGGAGCTTGTCGGCTTTGGCGAGGCTGGGCGCAGCGAGTACGGCAAGCGCCGCGGCTGCGATCGTGAAGAGGGACTTCAGTGTTCTCATGACTCTCTCCTGGTGGTGGATTGGTGGACGATGTTCATTTCGACGATGCGATGAAGCTTGCGAGTTCGGGCGTCTCGGGGCTTGCGAACAGCTTTGCCGGCGGGCCCTGTTCCCAGACGCGGCCCTCGTGCATGAAGACGATGCGGTCGGCGACGTTGCGGGCAAAGCCCATCTCATGAGTGACGAGGATCATGGTCATGCCCTGCTTCGCCATCGCCTCCATCACCTTCAGCACTTCGCCGACGAGCTCGGGGTCGAGCGCGGAGGTCACTTCGTCAAACAGCATCAGGTGAGGGGCCATGGCGAGGCAGCGCGCGATCGCGACGCGCTGCTGCTGGCCGCCGGAAAGCTGCTCCGGCCAGGCGTCGATCTTGTCGGCAAGCCCCACGCGGGCGAGCACGTCCTCGGCGAGCGCGCGGGCCTTCGACTTGTCGATGCGGCCGGTCAGGAGCGGCGCGAGCGTGATGTTGCGCTCGACCTTCAGATGCGGAAACAGGTTGAAGGCCTGGAACACGATGCCGACGCGCTGACGGAACTGCTTGAGATCGCGCATCCCGGCATGGACCTTCTCCCCCTCGACGTGGATCTGGCCGCCGTCGACCGTCTCCAGCGCGTTGATGCAGCGAAGCAGCGTCGACTTGCCCGAGCCGGAGCGGCCGATGATGGTGACGATCTCGCCTTCCTCGACGTCGAGCGAGACGCCCTTGAGCACGTCGACCCGGCCGAATTTCTTGTGAACGTCGCGGATTTCAACGAGAGCCATCGAGGCGGGCCTCCAGGGAGCGGGACCAGAGCGTGATCGGCAGGCAGAGCGCGAAATAGATCGCGGCGACGAGCGCGTAGGTGAGCAGCGGCTGGAACGTCGCCGCGCTCACCACCTGGCCCGCGCGGGCGAGCTCGACGAAGCCGAGGATGGAGGCGAGCGAGGTGCCCTTGATGAGCTGGACCAGGAAGCCGACCGTCGGCGGCAGCGACAGGCGCAGCGCCTGCGGCGCGATGATGTGGCGGAACTGCTGCCAGGCCGACAGGCCAAGACAGGCGCCGGCCTCCCACTGCGTCTGTTTCACGGCTTCCAGCCCGCCGCGCCAGATCTCGCCGAGAAAGGCCGCGGTGTAGAGCGTGTAAGCGACGGTCACGGCGATCAGCGCCGGCACCTGGATGCCGAGGAACACCGGCATGCCGAAATAGAAGAAGAACAACAGGCCGAGCAGCGGCACGCCCTGGATCATCTGGATGCAGGCGGCCATCGCCCAGCGCAAGCCGGCGAAGCGGCTGATGCGGCCCATCGCGAGGCCAAGCGCCAGCGGCGCGCCGAAACCGAGCGCGAGCACGACGAGCACGACGGTCCAGCGCAGCGCGGCGAACAGCGAGACGAAATCGATGAGGGAGAACGATCGCATCGCGTGCCCTCTAGCGCCGTCGCGGCCAGCGGAAGGCGGCCGCGCCGACGATCGCAAACAGCGCCTTGAACGACATCGCCATCGCGAAATAGACGGCGCAGATCACCGCATAGACCTCGAAGCTGCGATAGGTGCGGCTCTCGACGAAGCCGGCGACGTGGAACAGCTCGTCGGCCGAGACCTGCGAGGCGAGCGAGGTGCCGAGCAGCAGGAGGACGAACTGGCTGGTGACGGCCGGATAGGCGTTGCGCAGCGCCGGCGGCAGCAGGATGTGGCGAAACACCTGCCAGCCGGACAGGCCAAGGCATTGGCCGGCTTCGATCTGACTCTTCGGCACGGAGTCGAGCCCCGACCGGACGATCTCGACCGAATAGGCGCCGAAATAGAGCGACAGCGCGACGGCGGCGGCTTCGAAGGCCGGCAGCTTCAGGCCGAAGCTCGGCAGCACGAAGAACACGATGAAGATCTGGATCAGCGACGGCGTGTTGCGGAACAGCTCGATGTAGCCGCGCACCAGCCAGCGCAGCGGCGTGATGCGTCCCCTGAGCGCGACCGCGCCGGCGACGCCGATCAGGAGCCCGAACAGTGCCGCGATCACCGTCAGCTCGAGCGTGACGATGGCCCCGTCGATGAGCTGGTTCTGATAGCGCCAGAGCGGCAGGAAATTCATCGCGCGGTCCGCTCTCAGCCGAACTGGGTGGCGAGCGCGCGCGTCACGACGCCCTCGGTGTCGAGGCCGAGGATCACGCGCCAGCGATCGAGACAGGTGCAGGGATGCGAGATGCCGAAGGCGATGATGTCGCCGACCGCAAGCGCGCCGCCGGGTGCGACGGAGAGGAATGCGTGCTGGTCGTTGAGGCGGGTGACCGCCAGGCCGTCGGCAAGGCCTTGCTGCGCGACGCCGTCCCGGAACACCCGCAACGGCACCGGCAGTCCCTGATCGAAGGAGGCATCGCGCATGCCGAAGCCCGCGATCGCGAGCCCGGTCTCGGGCCGCGACAGCACCTCGGCCCACAGCGTCAGGGCAGGACGAAAGCTTTCCGCCGCGGAATGTCGCGTTCCCGCGATGACGAGACCGCCGCGCCGGTCGAGCTCGGTGAAGGCGCGCGCATAGACGCCGTGATCGGCAAAGAACAGCGCGCCGGAGCGAAGGATTACGGTGGCGTTGCCATCAGCCTGCGCGGCCGGCGCGAGCGCCCGCGCCACGATGTCGAAATAGGCCGATCCGCCCGCGCTGATGATCAGTTTGCGGCCCGGGGCGGCTGCGCGCACCAGCGCGAATGTCTCGATGGTGCGTTCCATCAGCGCCGCGATGGCGCGCAGGGTCTCGTCGGCATCTTGTGTTGCGGCTGCGCCCTCGTAGGTGGCGACGCCACCGAGCGCCAGCCGATCGGCGGCGACCACGGCTGCGGTGGTTGCCTCGATCGCGGCGCGGTCGCGCGCGCCGGCCCGGCCGGCGCCGAGCTCGACCAGCACGGACAATTCGCGGCGCTCCGCAATCCGCGCCGCCTCGGCCAGTGCCGCGACCGCGGCCGGCGAATCCGCAAACGCATGAAATTCGACATCGGGGTACGCGGCGAGCAGCGCGCCGAGCCGCCGGCCGGCCGCGAGCCCGCCGATCTCGTTGGCCAGCAGCAGGCGCCGCTCGCCGTGGGCGAGCAGCACCGCGGCCTGCTGGATATTGGCGACCGTGGTGCCCCAGGCGCCGGCCTCGCGCAGCGAGCGGGCCAGCTCCGGCGACATCGGCGTCTTGGCGTGCGGCGCGACGCTGACGCCGGCGCTCGCGCACCAGCGCAGGAAGAGGTCGCGATTGGCCGCGAAGGCGGCCTCATCGAGGGTGAGGGCGGGGAGGGCCAGATCGCCGTGGGCCGGCGACCAGCGCTGGTTTCCGATCTCCTCGGCGGGCAGGCCGTCGACCAGGGGGATGCCCCGAATGGCCGTCGACAGGCGCAGGGCGCCCCACCGGGAAATGGACTGCATTGTCACTCCGTCTGCGGCCCTCGACCGCCGGCGGTGACGATATGTGCAAATGACAACGTTGTCATTAGCGTCTTTTAGTCATTTTCGGACCAAGATCGATGCATTGAGGTATCAAGGTAAGGATGAGTGCCCGTGGACCAGGCTAATGCGCGCCCATCTGGGCGAGCAGCTCTTCGATGTCGATATCGACTTGGCCGGCCGCCCGGACGTGCCGGACCTCGAAACTTTCGGGCTGGAAGCGGTACTCGACCAGGCCCGTCTCCTTGATCGCGATCCGGTCCTGGCGCGCGTCATTGATCTTGAACCCGGCCGACGGCGCCCAGACATGACGCGTGTGGCGATAGGTGAAGTCGCGCCGCTGGTGCACGTGGCCGCTGGCGATCAAACGTAGGTCGACCGTCGAGAACATCTTGATCAGCCGCGCCCGCGCCGGCTGCGGCACGTAGCGGATCGAGGTCTCCGGCAGTTCGGGATCGTCGGGCAGGTTGAGGAACAGCGGCTTGTGTACGAACAGCGCCACCGGCCTGCCGTTCACGCGCGAAACTTCCGAGGCCAGCCAGTCGAACTGTTCAGCCTCGAAGGCCAGCCCTGAATTCATCACCAGCGAATTGAGGCCGATGAAGCGCCAGCCGGCGGCTTCGAACGACCAATGGTCGTCGCCGATGATGTCGCGGAATTGCTGGCGGTGCGCTTCCTCGACCGGCGGCTTGGGCGCCGGACCGATTGCGGTGGGATTATCGCCGATGTCGTGATTGCCTGGCAGGTAGCGGCAGGCGACGGGCAGGGCGTCGTGCAGGCCCCTGGCGAATTCGACATCGTCGCGGCTGGTCGGCCCGTCGAACGAGACGTCGCCGGTGTTGATGACGAGATCGGGCCTATCAGCGTCGATATGCTCGCTGACGCGATGGAAGTTTGCGATCAGGCCGGGAAAGCGTTGGCCGAGATGGGTGTCGGAAATCTGCGTCAGGCGAAATTCGGACATGGAGCAAAGCATAGCCCGGCCAAGCGTCGGAACGATGACGGCGCGCGCACGATCCGCGATCGAACAATGTTTAAAGCACCCGATAGCGGATGGTGTAGGCGTCCTGCGGCGCGACGCTGCCGGCCAGCGGCGAGGCGATGCGGTCGGCGAGGTGCCAGGGGCCGAATTGCTCGGAGCGATGCGGCTCTGCGGGCAGGCGGAGGCGGAATTCGAACGTGCCTTTCCCGGGCAGGCTCACGACCAGCACCCGGTCCGCGGTGCGGTAGTTGAGCGCCACCGCGCCGCGCAGCAGCGCGCGTCCGTCGGCCAAATCAGTCACGCCATCGACAAGCGCCAGCTTCTGGTTGCGGTCGGTGTGCAGCTCGATCTGGGTGCCGGCAGCGGAGCCCAGGGTGTCCCTGGGCATGCGGATCTCGAATTCGACTGCGGGCTTGGACGGGTTGAGGCCGAGATAGGCCAGCGCGGCGTGACGCATGTCGTAGGCGACAAAGACGAACAGGACGGCCGCGGCCGTGGCGGCGAGACCGTGCCTGAGGACGTCACGCCAGGTCCGGTAGCTCATGCGGAAATAGACCGTCATCGCCAGCGCAACGGCCAGCGCGGCCGCAATGCCGGCCAGTGCCGACATCAGGATGCCGAGCTGAGCCTCGGCAGATTCGCTCAAAATGCCGAGCAAGCTCGACAGGGTGTTCATGGCGGTCTCTCGCCTTGCGGCCCGCGGGGGCCGAAATCGCTTAAACTCTCGATATTTGGTCGCAAGACCGGGAACGCCGGTTCAAGTCGTTCATTGTCAGCGCCAGCAGTCGCAGCTATTGACGATCGGCGGCGTTTCGCCTCCCGGGAAAATTCCGATGTCCGTTCAGATGGTTTTGCTGCCGGTCTTTGTGCAGGTCGGGCTCACCTTCGCGCTCCTGATCGCCATGGCGCTGGGGCGCCGGCAGGCGCTCGTCTCCGGCGAGACCAAGATCCGCGACGTTGCGCTGGGCGAGCCGAACTGGTCGAAGGGCGCCACACAAATCGCCAATTGCTACCGCAACCAGTTCGAGTTGCCGGTGCTGTTCTATGCCCTGATCGCACTGGCGCTGCCGCTGCGCCATGCCGACCTCTTCATCGTGCTGATGTCCTGGGTGTTCGTGGTGACGCGCTTTGCCCATGCCGGAATCTTCGTCTCCTCGAACGATTTTGGCCGGCGCTCGACGATCTGGCTCGCGGGCGCGCTGGTGCTGCTGGCGATGTGGATCTACTTCGCGCTGAAGATGCTGTTGCTGATCTGACGGTTAGCCCTCGGATCCAATCTGAAAGATTCAAATGACTCCTGCTGCCCGGCTGTCCGCGGCCATCGAACTGATCGACACCATCGAGAGAGACCGCGTGCCGGCGGCGAAAGCGCTGAAGGAGTGGGGCACCGCGCACCGCTTTGCCGGCTCCGGCGACCGCGCCGCGATTGCCGGCCTGGTCTGGGACGTGCTGCGCCGCTACGCCTCGAGCGCGTTCCTGATGGACGCCGACACCGCGCGGGCGCGGCTGATCGGCATGCTGCGCCTCGAGCGCGACATGGACACCGCCACCATGGCCGCGCTGTTCGACGGCAGCCGGTTCGCGCCAGCGCCGCTGACGGAGGCCGAGCAGGCGGCGCTCGCCTCCCGGTCCCTGAAGGACGCGCCGGCTGCGGTGGCCGGCGACTATCCCGAATGGCTCGATTCCCATCTGGCAAAAGTGTTCGGCGAGGACCGCGCGGCGGAGGCGGCCGCGATGGCGAGCCGGGCCCCGCTCGATTTGCGCGTCAACACGCTAAAGTCCAATCGCGACAAGGTGCTGAAGGCGCTTGCTCATCTTCATGCGCAACCGACGCATTGGTCGCCAACCGGTCTGCGCATCGCGCTTTCGGCCGATGCGCGCAATCCCGGCATCCAGGCTGAGGAGGATTTCATCAAGGGCGCCGTTGAAGTGCAGGATGAGGGATCGCAGCTTGCGGCCCAGTTCACCGCGGCAAAACCCGGCGAGCAGGTGATCGATCTCTGTGCGGGGGCCGGCGGCAAGACGCTGGCGCTCGCAGCCCAGATGCAGGGCAAGGGCCGGCTGATCGCGACCGACAGCGACAAGCGGCAACTTGCTCCCATTCACGAACGCCTGTCGCGCGCCGGCGTGCACAATGCCGACGTCCGCACGCCCAAGGGCGAGGCCGATACGCTCCAGGACATCCACGCCTCGGCCGATCTCGTCGTCATCGACGCCCCCTGCACGGGAACCGGCACCTGGCGCCGCAATCCCGATGCCAAATGGCGCATGCGCCCCGGCGCGCTGGAGATCCGCCTGAAGGACCAGGCCGAGGTGCTGGAGCGCGCCGTGCCGCTGGTGAAGCCGGGCGGCCGCATCGCCTACATCACCTGCTCGGTGCTAGCGGAAGAGAACGGCGAGCAGGTGAGGGCGTTCGTCGCTCGCCATCCCGCGTTCTCGGTTGTGCCACCCGAGCAGATCGCGAGCGTGCTCTGGGACAAGGCCGAGGAGTTTGCGCAGGCCGCGCTGCAATCCGACGAGGGCTGGCTGATGACGCCGCGGCGGACCGGCACGGATGGGTTCTTCGTCTCGGTGCTGAAGAAGACTGGCTGAACTCGCGCCATCATTCCGGGGCGCCCGAGGGGCGAGCCCGGGAATGACGGCGCAAACGAAAGCCCCGCCACCGATATCTCGGGGGCGGGGCCTGGGTATTCCTACGACCTGCCGGTACGTCCGCGGTCAGATCGCGAGATGCGCGGCGAACTAGCCGGCGCGGAGGTTGTCAGCCGAGGACTTGCCGCTGCGGCGGTCCGCGACGATGTCGAACGAAACCTTCTGACCCTCGTTGAGGGTGCTCAGACCAGCGCGTTCAACCGCGCTGATGTGAACGAAGACGTCCTTGTCGCCGTTGTCCGGCTGGATGAAACCAAAACCCTTTTGGTTGTTGAACCACTTCACGGTGCCCATTGCCATAGTCATTTCCTTTCATTGACGATGCACTCAGGGGGACAAATGCGCAATCGCTTGCGCCCATCGTCCCGGTTGGTCGATTTTGGAGAAATACCTGAAACGTGCTCGTCCATTGGAAATGAGACGGAGCGGCCCAGTCGTTCGGCCAAGGATCGATGATCACAATCTAGCGATTTTTTGGGGCAACTTCAAGGCAGCACGCGCTCGTCGCGAGCGCGGCACGGTTTTCTATTTTGCGGTGCAAACGTGCCCGCCAGCGGTTCCGTCAATCCACGATGAAGAGCGTCGCGCCCACAGCCGTCGACGACCGGTGCGCGGCGTCGCCGAAATCCGAGACCTGGTAGCTCATCCC
>NZ_JBFULT010000106.1:0-15773 GCF_054049755.1 Bradyrhizobium sp. P5_C11_2 | reverse complement strand
CGTCCATCGGGATCTGCTAGCGCAGTCTCAGCCCGAAGACTTCCTCGAGCAGGCTGAGCATCGCGGCCCAGGAGCGGCGCTCGGCCGCTTCGTGATAGGCATGGTTCGGCACGTCCTGACCAACGAGCTCGGGATTGGTGAAGCAATGCGCCGCACCGCCATAGACATGAGCCTGCCAGTCGACGGCGGTCGCGCGCATGTCCCGCTCGAAATTGGCGAGCTGCGTGAGGGATACGAGGGCGTCGGCGGCACCGTGACACACCAGCACCCTGGCCTTGATATTCGCTGAATCCTCCGGCCGCTCGTTCGGGAAACCGCCATGGAAGCTCACGACGGCCGCGAGATCGGCGCCGGTCCGCGCCAGCTCCAGTGCCGTCGTGCCGCCGAAGCAATAGCCGATGGCGGCGAGCCGCGTGGCGTCAACCGCCTGCTGCCCCGCCAGGGCGGTGCGCGCCGCTTCCGCCCGCTCGCGCCAGCGCGCGGTGTCGGCGCGCAAACCGTTCATCAACTCGATCGCCTGCGGCACGTCGGGAGCCGTTCTGCCGCCGCCGTAGAGATCGGCCACCAGCACGACAAGGCCAAGTCCGGCCAACCGCTCCGCACATGCGATCGCATGGCTGCCGATGCCGCGGGCGTCGGGGAACAGGACGATGCCCGGACCTCGGGCGGTTGCGGCTGCGTCGGTGACGAGGACGCCCTGAAGTTCTGCGATGCTGTCGCGATATCGGAGAATTGCCTGCGTCATGGTGCTGCCAAATGCGAGAGGGGCAGGGGCGCACCCGCCTTCAGCGTCTGGATCGCGATGCTGCTGCGAACCTCGCGCACGATGGGCAGATTGAGCAGCTTGTCGACCAGGAAGCGCTGGTAGTCCTCGAGCTCGGGCACCACGATTTCGAGGAGGTAGTCGACCTCGCCGGACACGAGGTGACAGGCGACCACTTCGGGCATCGCCACGACCGTGTGCTCGAACGCCAGCGCCTGCTGGTTGGCGTGGCCGTTGATCTTGACGCCGAGAAAGGCCGAGAAGCCGAGCCCGATGCGGCCGCGCCGCAGCGAGGCGCGGTAGCCGTCGATATAGCCGTCCTGCTCCAGCCGCCGCGTGCGGCGGAGGCAGGGCGAGGGCGACAGGCCGACCCGATCCGCCAGTTCGATATTGCTCAGTCGCGCATTGGTCTGGAGTTCGGCGACGATGCGCCGGTCGATCGCATCCAGCTCGCATTTTGGCATAAAGCGCATCCCGTTTGATCGAAGAGGGCGCAATGTTGCGCCGGGAGCGGCAAGACTAGCTCACTTCGCAAGGACATGCCTCCGCTTTCCATGGGATGGATTGCGCCGACCCCGTCACCAATGGAGTGAGCCATGACCGAAAGCCCGACCGTTGCGCCGCTGCTGGAGGCTGTCGCGCGCTACTTCACGCTGATGTACGACAACGACGTGTCGCAGTTCGATCGCGTCTTTGCGGCGACCGCGCAGCTCCACGGATGTCGCGACGCCGAATTGCGGACATTGCCGGCTCATGACTACAGGACGATGCTGGCGGCGACCCCGTCGCCGAAATCCAGAGATGCACCGCGCCTTCAGGAGATATTGCTGATCGATCTGGCATCGCCCGTACAAGCGCTGGTGAAGGTCCGGGTCCGGATCGATGTGCTCCAGTATGTCGACTATCTGGCGTATCACCGTATCAATGACGCCTGGCTGATCACGGCGAAATCGTTCCATGTCGAGCGACGATATGAGGCTGCGGGATCATGACCGGCAGTGATCCTATGGCTGGCCGGCCACGGATTGCAGATACGCAACAACCTTGGGCGCTTCGTCCGCGGAGACGCCGCCATAGGGCTGCATCTTGTTGCCCGACACGACTTCATCCGGCTTGACCATGAAGCGGGTGAGCTTGTCCTTGTCCCAGACGAAGCCGGCTTCCTTCATCGACGGAGAGTAGTTGTAGTCGGGCAGCGAGCCTGCCTTCCGTCCGACGATCTTGCTGAGGTTGGGGCCCAGGCGATTGTCGCCCTCCTTCACCGAGTGACACGTGCGGCAGGAATTGTTGAACGCCTGCTGAGCTGCCTCGTCGTTCGCCGGCTGCTGGGCGAGCGAGGAGTGCGCGAACAGGAGCAGCGTCAATGCTCCGGCGCCGGCGATCGAGCGCAGCCATGGGCTTGGCGACGTTTGCCGGACCGATCGCATCTGCGCCTCCATGAGGATCGCGCTCACGCTGCTCGAGGCGAGGTCGCCCGGAGAGCATGATGCAAACGAAAACGGCCCCGGTGGGTTCCGGGGCCGTTTGCGTCAGAATGTCCTGTCGCTTTATCGCGTGGCGGCGCCGAGATCCGCGCGGCGTTCCGTCATCGGCAGCACGATCACCTTGGTGCCGACGTTGACGCGGGAATAGAGGTCGGTGACGTCGTCGTTGGTCAGGCGAATGCAGCCCGAGGAGACGTGCTTGCCGATGGTGTCGGGCGCGTTGGTGCCGTGGATGCGGTAGATGGTGCCGCCGAGATACATGGCGCGGGCGCCGAGCGGGTTGCCGGGGCCGCCGGCCATGTGGCGCGGCAGATAGGGCTGGCGGGCGATCATCTCCGGCGGCGGGGTCCAGTCCGGCCACTCGGCCTTCTTGGTCACCGACTGCACGCCGGACCAGGTGAAGCCGTCGCGGCCGACGCCGATGCCGTAGCGGACGGCCTGACCATTGCCGAGCACATAATAAAGATAGGTGTTGGGCGTATCGATGATGATGGTGCCCGGCGCCTCGCGCGTCGCGTAGGCGACGGTCTGGCGGCGGAAGCGCGCCGGCATCTCGACCGCGTCCTGGTCCTCGGAGGGAGCTGCCTGGTAAGGCGTCGCCTGGTAGGGCTGATAGGGCTGGATCGGCTGCGGCGCCGCCATCGGCGGCAGCGGCTGGAAGAAGGGGAAAAGCTGCACGGGCGCGGCCTTGGCCGGGCCGGCGAATGCGATTGCGGTAACAGCCATTGCGCTCAAAGCAACGGCGCGCGAATACGTCTTGAACGTGCCCAGATTGAACATTTGATCGCCCCTGTTTGCTCGGTGTTTTTGCTCACCGCGGCACCGCTACCGGTGCTCCGTTGCCTAAATCACTAACGGCAAAAAGTTTCGGGACGTTTGCGCGGAAAACCGAAAACGGTTTCGTCGCGGCAAGGATTGTTTCATGACAGTTTCGTGGCCGCGCGGACTCGTTAACGAACAAAACAGCGGGCGGACACTTATATGACGTCACACGCCTGAAATATCCGTGGTTGATGGTCGTAAGCCGAGAATCATCAAACTCTCGGGATTTCCCCATGCGGGTATTAATCGCGACTGACGCCTGGCATCCGCAGGTTAACGGTGTGGTCCGGACCCTGACCTCGCTGACCGCTGCCGCCAAGGCGCTCGACGTCGAGATCGACTTCCTGACGCCGGACGGCTTTCCGTCATGGCCGCTGCCGACCTATCCGGGCCTGCGGATCGCGTTGCCGAGCGGCAAGGAGATCGCGCGGCGGATCGAGAAGGCTGCGCCGGAAGCCCTGCACATCGCGACCGAAGGCCCGATCGGCTGGGCGGCGCGGGCCTATTGCCGCCGCAACCGGCTCGCCTTCACCACATCCTATACGACGCGCTTTCCGGAATACGTCTCGGTGCGGACCGGCATTCCCGCCGCCGCCGGCTATGCCGTGCTGCGCCATTTCCACGATGCCGCGGCCATGACCATGGTGGCGACGCCGTCGCTGCGGCAGGAGCTCTCCGAGCGCGGCTTCAAGCGGCTCGGGTTCTGGACGCGCGGCGTCAATACCGAACTGTTCCACCCGGACTCCCCGGCCAGGCTCGACCTGCCCGGTCCGATCTTCATGACGATGGGACGCGTGGCAGTGGAGAAGAATCTCGAAGCGTTTCTCTCGCTCGATCTTCCCGGCACCAAGGTCGTCGTCGGCGACGGCCCGCAGAAGGCGCAGCTCGAAAAGAAATATCCGGACGTCGTCTTCCTCGGCGAAAAGAAGGGCGCAGACCTCACCGCGCATCTGGCCGCCGCCGACGTCTTCGTCTTCCCGAGCCTCACCGACACCTTCGGCGTGGTGCAGCTCGAGGCGCTCGCCTGCGGCACGCCGGTGGCGGCGTTTCCGGTGACGGGCCCGAAGGATGTCATTGCCGATCATCCGATCGGTGCGATCGACCATGATCTGCGCACCGCGTGCCTGCGCGCACTGACCATGTCGCGCGAGACCTGCCGCAATTTCGCGCTGGAGCGCTCCTGGGAAAACAGTGCGCGCCAGTTCGTCGGAAACCTCACCTCACTCCAGCCCAGCCGCATCCTGCGCGCCTCGCCTCGCATGGCGCGGCGGCCGGTGCGCGGCTGATCGACCCTTTGACCCACAGCGAGAACCTCATCGATGGCTAAGATCATGAACCTTGACGGCACCCAGCAGCTCGACCTCACCCGTGGTACGGTCGAGCAGGCCTACGATCGCTGGGCGCCCGTCTACGATCTCGTGTTCGGCGGCGTGTTCGCCAAGGGCCGGCAGGCGGCGATCGCGGCCACCAACAAGATCGGCGGCCGTGTGCTCGAGGTCGGCGTCGGCACCGGCATCTCGCTGCCGCTCTACGCGCCGCATCTGCGCATCTTCGGCACCGACATTTCGGAAGCGATGCTCGACAAGGCGCGCCAGCGCGTCGCCGAGGGCAAGCTGAAGAACGTCGAGGGCCTCGCGGTGATGGACGCCGAGAAGCTCGAATTCCCCGACAATTCCTTCGACGTCGTCATGGCGCAGTACGTCGTCACGGCGGTGCCGAATCCGGAGGCCGCGCTCGACGAATTCGCCCGCGTGCTGCGTCCCGGCGGCGAGCTGATCATCCTCACCCGCGTCAGCGCGGACGCCGGCATGCGCCGCTTCATCGAGCAGAAGCTCCAGCCGGTGGTGCGTCCGCTCGGCTTCCGCACCGCCGAGTTCGCCTGGTCGCGCTATGTGAAGTGGCTCGCCGGCGCCAACGGCATCGAGCTCGCCGAGCGCCGCCTGATTCCGCCGCTCGGCCATTTCTCGCTGGTGCGCTTCCGCAAGGTGGACGTCGCCAAGGCGGCCTGAGCTCCCGCTCACGCGTTGCGTGCGTCATCGCGCCGCTGCACATCGTCACATGACAAAATGATGATGTCACACGGCGTACACCGAATCCCTGTAAATCCCGTACCCGAAAGCATTTTGGGGGAGAGCATGATCAAGAATTATCTCGAGCAGCTGCGGATCCAGCGCTGGGACGACCATCGCTACTATCACCACAGCCGCATCAACCAGAGCCTGCACTTCGTCAGCGCGCTGAGCTTCCTGTTTGCCTATGTCTGGCTGTTCGTCGATCCCATGGTCTCGGCGCTGGTCGGCTGGCTGGTCTCGATGACCTCGCGCCAGGCCGGTCACTTCTTCTTCGAACCGCACGATTACGACCACATCAACCAGGCGACGCACGAGTACAAGGAAGACATCAAGGTCGGCTACAACCTTCAGCGCAAGGTGGTGCTGATGGCGATCTGGGCGCTGTCGCCGCTGGTGCTGGTTGTCGATCCCACGCTGTTCGGCCTGTTCACGCCCTGGGCCAGCGCGACCGACTTCATGCGTCAGGTCGCCAAGATCTGGCTTGTGATCGGCGGCGGCGGCCTCCTGTTCCGCACCGTGCACCTGTTCTTCATCCGCGACGTCGAGACCGGCCTCGTCTGGATGACCAAGATCCTGACCGACCCCTTCCACGATCTGATGCTCTATCGCAGCGCTCCGCTGGCGCTGATGCGCGGCGAGCTGATGGATCCGGGCCYGCACCTCAATCCCGAGCACACGCTGGGCTTGATCGGCGAGCCCACGCTGGAAGAGCAGCACGCCTGAGCGCGCGCCTCACAGCAAGCACTCCGATGTCCGATGGTTGCGTCATGCCCGGCCTTGTGCCGGGCATCCACGTCTTGGGGGCTCCGAACGCGGTGCTTCCTTCGCCTCTCCCCGCGTGCGGGGAGATTGGATCGAGCGGCGCCGCAAACGCCGTCATTCCGGGGCGATGCGTAGCATCGAACCCGGAATCTCGAGATTCCGGGCTCGGTCCTGCGGACCGCCCCGGAATGACGGTGGCTGTGTTGAGAGAACCGGCCTCAGCGCCCGAAGCGCTTGGCCAGCATCTCTTTCAAAATCTGCCGCTTGATATTCTTGTTGGTGAGCACGCCGTCATGCCACCAGAAGCCGTCGGCCTTCATCTTCTCGGCGGCGCGGACGAAGCGTTCGGCGACTTCGGTGAAATCGGCGTCGGTGTAGTTCAGGCTGAAGATCAGCCGGCCGGTCCCGACCCAGCTCAGCGACAGGCCCTCGGCGCGCAGGTAATATTGCAGCATCCAATTATAGCGGGACGGCGTGGTGTATTTCACCGTCCAGATCGACGAGAAGTTGGCGAACCGCACCGGCAGGCCGGCGTCCGTCATCATCTGGTTGAGCTTTTGGGCGCGGCCGTTCCAGGTGGCGTCCAGCCCGTCATAGATGGCGCGGAAGTTCGGGCTGGCGAGCCGGCTCAAGAACTCGTCCATCGCCGTCATGACGTAGGGATGCGAGTTGAAGGTGCCGCGGGCGAAGCAGATATCGGCCGGGCGATCGTCGTTGAAGCGGCGCATCAGCTCGCGTTTGCCGCAGACCACGCCGACCGGCAGGCCGCCGGCGAGGCTCTTGCCGTAGGTCACCATGTCGGCCTTGACGCCGAAATATTCCTGGGCGCCGCCGGCAGCGAGACGGAAGCCGACGAAGACCTCGTCGAAGATCAGCACGATGCCGCGCTCGGTGCAGACTTCGCGCAGCTTCTTCAACCATTCAGTGTAGGCCGCGCGGTCAAAGTTGCCGCCGCGGGAGCTGTCGACCAGCGAGGAATCGCCGGGCGCGTTGCCGTTCGGATGCAGGCCCTGCAACGGGTTGACCAGCACGCAGGCAATGTCCTTGCGCGTGCGCAGCACGTGCAGCGTCTTCTCCGACATCTCGGCGAGGGTGTAGGTCTCGTGCGCGGGAATCGGGTTACCGACGCCGGGCTGCACGTCGCCCCACCAGCCGTGATAGGCGCCGGCAAAGCGGACCAGATGCGTGCGCTTGGTGTGGTAGCGCGCGAGCCGCACCGCCTGCATCACGGCCTCGGTGCCGGACATGTGGAACGAGACCTCGTCGAGGCCCGAGATCTGGCAGAGCCGTTGTACGTTCTCGAGGATGACCGGATGGTAGGGCCCGAGCACCGGACCGAGCGCGTGCGCCCGCTTCTCCGAGCCCTCGATGCACTCCTTGTAGAAGTCGTTGCCGAAGATGTTGACGCCGTAGGACCCGGTGAGGTCGTAGGAGGTGTTGCCGTCGACATCCGTGACGGTGACGCCGCTGGACGATTCCATGAAGGTCGAGGTGCCCAGATGCTCGCGGACCAGGCGCGAGAACTGGAACGGCACGCGGTAGGTCTCGGTGAAGTTCAGGTCGGAGATCGTCTCCGCCGCCTCCTTCGTCATCGCGCGGCCCTTGGGGTAGCGCTCGGCGTAAAGCTTGGCGAGGCGGAAAAAGGCGTCCTTGCGCTGGGCCACGATGTTTGCGGGCGCGCCGTCGCAGCCGAAGTACTTGTCGCCTTCGAACTCGTAGAACGGGAGCAGCCGCGCCACCCGGCGCGACATCTTGGAGTGTCCGGCGAGCGACCGGTGCTTGGCGCGGGAGAGTTCGATCCGCGCCTTGATCTTCGGGAAGGCGGCGGCAGCGGACGCTGCGGCGGCCACGGAAAATGAGAGAATCGGGAGTGTCGTTTCCATGACAACAAGCGCTAATACTGCGAGCTGACAGATTCATGACAGTCAAAGCCCTCATCGCCTCTTTCACCCAGCAGGAAGACCTCAACTTCCTGTTGACCAACCGCATCCCCCGCGCCGCGCTGACCCGCTTCATGGGCTGGTTCTCCAAGATCGAGAACCCGCTCGTGCGGGACTTCTCGATCGCGCTGTGGAAGCTATTCTCCGACCTCGATTTGTCGGAGGCGAAGAAGACCCATTTCAAGAGCCTGCACGACTGCTTCACCCGGGAGCTCAAGCCGGGCCTGCGGCCCTTTGATCCGGACCCTTGCATTGTCGCCAGCCCGTCGGACGGCATCGTCGGCGCCCATGGCCGGATCGCCGACACCGAGCTGTTCCAGGTCAAGGGCGCGCCCTATTCGCTGCTCGACCTGCTCGGCGATTCTGCTTTGGTGGATCAGCACCGCAACGGAAGCTTCGTCACGCTGCGGTTGACCTCGAGCATGTATCATCGCTTCCACGCGCCCTACGATGCACACATCGAACGCGTCACGCTGATCCATGGCGACGTCTGGAACGTCAACCCGATCGCGCTGAAGCGGGTCGAGCGTCTGTTCTGCAAGAACGAGCGCGCAGTGATCCGTACCCATCTGTCGACCGGCGAGGCCGTGACACTGGTGCCGGTTGCAGCCATCCTGGTCGCGAGCATCCGGCTGCACTTCCTCGACATGGTGCTGAATGCGCAGACCAGGGGGCCGGTCAACTTTCCCTGCGATGTCAATGTGACCAAGGGCGAGGAGCTCGGCTGGTTCGAGCACGGCTCGACCATCATCATCCTGGCGCCCGGCGATTTCACCTTCTGCGACGGCATCGCCGAGGGCACGCGCATCCACGCCGGTCAAGCACTGTTGAGAAAAAACTAGCCTTCAATCCGCCGTCTCCGCCGCCTATATCGTCCGCGGGGACGGTTCGACACGGCGAGACTTTTCGATGGCGCGGGCGCCGGTTCTGGCGGCGGGTGGTATTGTGTTGCGGCGGGGCGCGCCGCCGCTGGTTGCGGTCGTGCGTCAGCGCAAGCGTAACGAATGGGTTTTGCCCAAGGGCAAGCTCGACGACGGCGAGACGCCAAAGCAAGCCGCACACCGCGAGGTGCTGGAGGAGACCGGCCACGACGTCGCCATCCACGAATTTTTGGGCACACTCGTCTACCAGTCTGGCGGGCGCTCCAAGGCCGTGCACTTCTGGCGCATGGAGGCCGAGGGCGGGCCGGTCCGCAAGCTGATGAACGACATCAAGGCGGTCGACTGGCTGACGCTGGAGGATGCGATCGCGCGCCTGTCGCGTGAATATGAGCGCGCCTTCCTGGTGCAGATCGGACCGATCGCGATCGCTGCCGCCGGGCTCGCGCCGGCGGATGCGGACGCGACACCGCCGCTCGCACGCGACGACGTCGACGCCGCCTTGCAGACCCTGACACCGGCCGAAGCCGCCTCCGTCGACGAACTGCGGCATGGCCTGCTGCAGAAGGTGAGAGCGTGGCTGCGCGGCGAGGCGTGAGCTCGCTTTTCACCTCTCCCCGCAAGAGCGGGGCGAGGGAGCGCACCGAGCGCGTCGACGCACACGCTAGACTTCACCGCCGCTCCTTCTTCTCCCTCGGAGCGGGCGCCGGCTTGCGCGGTGCTGCGGGGCGCTGCGCGCCCGGCAGGCGCTGCTGGAATCCGCCCTGGCGTTGAATGCCGCCTGGTTGCTGGGCTGCAGGCGGCTGACCGGGCTGCAATCCGGTGCGCGGCGTTTGTGGTTGCGGCGTTCCGCCCGGTTGAGGCGGCGTCGCTGCCCCGGGCCGCGCCGGAATCTGTCCACCGTGCGGCGGTTGCGCCTGCGATGCACCGCCCGGCTGCGTGCCTGGTCCGCTGCGCGGCGCGCCAGCCGGACGCCCCGCACCTTGCTGCTGACCTTGGCCGGCGCGCGGCGTGCCCGGCTGCACGGCGCCGCCTTGACCCTGCCGCTGCGGCGGCTGCGCGCCTGGCTGCGTTCCTTGGCGGTTCGGCGCGCCCGGCTGCTGCTGACCTGGACGGTTGTTCAGCCCCGGCTGGCCGTTCGGCCGCTGTTGTCCCGGCGGGGTGGCCGGCCGCAATTGCTGCTGCTGCGGCGGCTGGAGCGGGCGCGGAATGCGGCTGCTCGCGCCGGGATTGGCGCGGCGGAAGTCGCGTTGCTCGGTGACGATCTGGCGCCCCGTGGTCTGCGCCAGATGCACCTGGCTGACGAAGCCGCGGTCGCGCGCGATCTGCTGCGGTGGAATCGTGATCGGCACCGCGGCGAAGCGCATGGCGCCGGCGGCGCCCGCGCCGGGGCGGATCGCAAAGCCGCTCGCGCCTTGCGTCAGCGCGCCGAGCCGCGTGCCGCTGCTGCGGTCGTCGACGTCGATGTGGCCGACGCGGCCGTCGGCATCGGGATAGAGCTTGATGTTGACGTTGTTGGCGCTGCTCGCGGCTGCGCCTTCCGGCACGTCGACGACGCCGGTGGTGCCGCGGATGCCGAGCGTCGCGGTCGGCGTCGTGATCTTCATGTCGCCGGTCTTCGCCACCGCCGCGGCGACGAAGGCGACCGTGCCCTTGCCGATGTCGACGATCGCCGAATTCTGCTTGCCGCCGTCCTCATAGACGTAATTGTCGATGGTGATTTTTGCGCTGGCGGAGAGATTGAAGGTGGTCGCATCGTTGAAGGTGATGCCGAGCGAGGATTTCGACGAGGTCTGCACGGTGTCGTTGAGATAGATGTCGTCGCGGACTTTCAGCGGGTACGAGTTCTTGTCGCGGATCACGGTCGCGATTCCTGTCACGGTCGCGACGTTGCCGATCGGCTCGACGGTGGCGGGCTGCGCCTCCGCGGCCGGTGTCGGCGAGGCCGATGGCGTCGGGGAGGGCGCGGGTGCCGGCTGCGCTTGCGGCTGTACCTGCGCGAGTTCGATTGTATCGGATGCAGATGCCACGCTCGCGCCGGCCAGCGGCAACGCCAGCAGCGGAAGCGCGAACGCGAAGCGGCGCCAAGCCACGATAAAAGTCACGAGGAAGTCCCGGTGAGAAACGCGAGGCGAGATCGGCCGATATCAGCCGGCGGCGGCTGAATGGCGGATGAACGTCTGTCGCATGGGAGAGGCGAATGTACAAATGCCACGTCCCTGCATGAGGGACGTGGCATTTGATTCTGGCTCGTCATTCCGGGGCGCGCGATAGCGCGAACCCGGAATCTCGAAGTTGTAGCGCGAGATCCCGGGTTCGATGCTGCGCATCGCCCCGGGATGACACCTTCGGTGTCAGCTCACGCGCTTCCAGGTCTGGCCGCCGCAGAACATGCCGCCGAAGGCGCAGCCCTGCACGCGCATCGCATTCGGGCCCTTCATCGCGATCGTGGAGTCGTAGTTGCGGCCGGAGTCGGGATCGTGGATGCGGCCGCTCCACTTCGAGCCCTCGGGCTTCATGTTGATCAGGATGCGCGCGTTGGTCTTCTCGGCATAACCGCAGAGATTGGCGCCGCACTGTTCGACGCGGACATTGCCCTTGTTCTCTTCGGTCGCCCACACGCCGATCGGCGTGTTCGCAGCCGGGGCGGGCGCGGCGGCAATGGGAGCCGGCGCAACGGCGACCGGCGCGGGCGCGGCAACGGGGGCGGGAGCCGCAGCGGGCGCGGGCTGCGTCGTATTGTCGAAGCCGGCGGAGGGCGCGGCGGCGACCGTCGTGGCCGGCGCGGCAACCGCAGGCGCGGCCGGTGTGGTCGCCTGGGCCGGCGCCGGCTGCACTGGCTGCTGCTGCACCGGAGCCGGTGCCGGCTGCGCCGTCGTGGCCGGAGCCGGCGTGGTGTCGGTGTCATCGTCCTTGGAGCCAAGGCCGTTGAGGTTGATGTTGTTCAGCTTGATCGGCTTGTTCGACAGGCCCGGCGCGACGATGGTCACGCAGTCGAGCGAGGCGCAGTTGCGCGGCGTCTCGATGCGGATGTGCTGGCCCTCGATCTGGAACGAGATCGAATTGCCGGCATGGGCTGCGGCGGTCGAAGCGAGGAAGAGCGCGGTGGTCGCGATATAGAGCTTGTTCATGACAACCTCCCATAATTTCGTGGTCCCGATGACCTGAAGTCGGTGAACGACTGAACGTGGTTCGACCCTACGCCGGGCCCGTCCCGCCTTCTGTGACGGATGTCACAACGGCCTCGCACCCTTGGGTGAGCCAGCGCACATTCAGCCGCCATTGCTCTGCGTAACCTCGTCGCGACACTGAGGAGGCGTCGATGCCGCGGCTTGTGACTTCGCTTGGCACCTTGATCGCGCTGGCGGCGATGTCGCCCGCAGCCCAGGCCGGTTCCTATTCCTTCTCGGTCGGCGGCCATCGGTTCCATGTCGAGGCGCCGCGCAATTGCAGATCCACCTCCTGTGTTTCGATTTCCGATCGCAGCCTCCGGCCGACGGAAGATGTCAATACGGCACCGGCCCCGGCGCGCGCGCCAGTCGTCCAGGCGCCGCAGCCGGCCTGTCCGGCAGCCCCGGTGCGGCCGCCGCAGGCGACCGTGGCCGCGCCGCCACCAGTGCCGTCGGTCCCCGTCCTTGCCGCGACGACGTCGCAGCCCGTCGTGCCGCCGCCGGCGCCAAGAGCTGAGACGCCAAGGCTTGAGACATCAAGGCTCGATACATCAAGACTTGAGACATCAAGGCTCGAGGCGCCGGGTCCGAATCCGCCACGGATTGATCTGCAGCGCGTAGATCCGCCGAAGATAGTCACGCTCGATCCGCCGCGGATGGAGCCGCCGGCCATCGTGCCGGGGCCCGAGATGACGCAAACGGTACCGATCGCGCGGCGCGGCGACGACGAGCCGGCCTATTCGCCGCTCGGCGAATGGGAGAGCCCAGGTGCCAAGGGCACGGTTCGGATCGAGCGCTGTGGAGCCGCATTGTGCGGGTTCGCGCTCACTGAGGCGTCGAACAGGGGTGAGAGCGTGCTTGTCAACATGAAGCCGAAAACGCACGACGTCTGGACCGGCAGCATCTACAGCCGCTCCAGCGGCAGTACCTATTACGCGACGATGACGCTGAGAGGCTCTCGCACGCTCCACGTCGAGGCCTGTGCGCTTGGCCACCTCTGGTGCTCCGGCAATGACTGGACGCGGGTCGAGGAGCAGCGGGAGAAGCTGATCACGACATCGCGGCAGTGGAGTGCAAGGTCGTAGTTCTTTTTCGATCCAGGCACGCTGCCGTCGATGGATGCTGCTAGATCATGCCGAGCACGATGGCGCCGACGAAGGCCATAGCGAGGTACGCAGTAATAACGCTCAGTCTTCCGACGAACGTCATGACGTTGCTCCCTGGGATCGGTCTGTCTGTTCGCGCCGCTTTGCGCATAACAATTATGGTTAACAGAAAATCCTCCGCCAAAAAAGTCAGCCTTGCTGTCTCTCATCCGAAGCAATGATCGGCCGCGCGGGCCGACATGGTTAAGCAAAGCTGAAATCGACACGTTGAAGAGTCTTTAAGTAAATTCACCGAACGTGCGCGCATGACGCGCGGAGTTCGTTTGTATCTCGTCGGCTCCATCGTCCTTGTTTCGCTTGCGGGTTGCGGACGCGGCTTTTTCCAGGCCGAACGTGAACCGTGGCGGGCCGAGGCAGAAGCGGCATGCCTGAAATCGGGCGCGGTGAAAGAGAGCGCGGACATCGTCCGCATCGAGCCGATCTCCGGCCCCGGCATGTGCGGCGCCGAGTTCCCGCTGAAGRTCGCCGCCATCGGCGAAGGCTCCGCGAGCTATGGCTTCGCCGACGAGGAGTTACGCCCTCCGGGGAGCATCGGCAACCAGCCGCGCTGGCCGGTGACGCAGCCGCGACCGAATTATCCGCAAAGCCAGAACTATCCTTCATCCGCCTATCCGCAGCGCCAAAACTATCCCGAGAGCGCGGTGCGCCAGCCGTCCGGCTATGGCGCCTCATCCGGTCCGGTCTCGCTCAGCGCGCCCGGCGTGGCGCCGCAGGAGGACGAAATCGATCTGCCGCCCGAAGGCACCGATGCCGCGGGCGCGGCGCGCTACATGAATGCGCCGAGCTATCCGGCACGGCCGCCCGGTCCGGCGCCTTACTCGCAAGCGCCTGCGCAACAGCCGCTGCCGCGCCTCGGTCCTGCGCAGGGCAATGCGGTCACCGCCGTCGGCCCGGTCGCGGTGAAACCGGTGGCGACGCTGGCCTGTCCGATCGTGTCCGAGCTCGACCGCTGGTTCGCCGACACCGTGCAGCCGTCGGCGATGCGCTGGTTCGGCTCCCGCGTCGTCGAGATCAAGCAGATCTCCGCCTATTCCTGCCGCGGCATGAACGGCAATTCCCACGCCCACATTTCCGAGCATGCCTTCGGCAACGCGCTCGACATCGCCGCCTTCGTGCTCGCCGACGGCCGTCGCGTCACGGTGAAGGACGGCTGGCGCGGCATGCCGGAGGAGCAGGGTTTTCTGCGCGACGTGCAGTCGGGCGCGTGCGCGCACTTCACCACGGTGCTGGCACCGGGCTCGAACGTCTATCACTACGATCACATCCACGTCGACCTGATGCGCCGCGCCAGCCGTCGCCTGATCTGCCAGCCCGCCGCGGTCTCCGGCGAAGAGGTTGCCGGGCGGGCGCAGCAGCGCAATCCCTATGCGAACAGGCGCGATCCCTACGTCACCGGCTCGCTCGGTGCGCGCAAGAGCAAGCACGAGAAGATCAACGAGGAAGACGAGTTCGCCGACGATTAGTTGCGTGTTTTTTTGTAGCCCGGATGAGCGAAGCGATATCCGGGAACAGCCTTCCCGCATATCGCTTCGCTCATGCGGGCTRCGATCGCGTCAACCGAAATGTCTATCGTCCGCTATCTCACCCATCCCCAGGTGCAAATCGATCCCGACGTTCCGGTGCCGCAATGGGGCCTGAGCCCGATCGGCCGCACGCGCACTGAAGCGCTGGCGCAGGCGAGCTGGCTCGCGAACACCACGCAGATCATCTCCAGCGGCGAGCGCAAGGCGATCGAGACCGCCGAGATCATTGCCGGCCAGCTCGGCATCCTGATCGAAATCCGCGAGGCCATGCATGAGAACGACCGCTCGGCGACCGGCTTCCTGAAGCCGGTCGAATTCGAAGCGGTGGCCGATCAATTCTTTGCGCAGCCGCATCTCAGCGTCCGCGGCTGGGAGCGTGCCATCGATGCGCAGGCGCGCATCGTGCGCGAGACCGAGGCGGTGCTGGCCCGCAATCATTCCGGCGACGTTCTCTTCGTCGGCCACGGCGCCGTCGGCACGCTGTTGTTTTGCCACACTGCCGGCCATTCCATCGATCGCCGCCACGATCAGCCCGCCGGCGGCGGCCACGTCTTTGCGTTCACGCGCGAGGCGCGCCAGATCCTGCACGGCTGGCGAAGACTGGAAGAGATCGGGGCCTAGCTCTACGGAGCCGGAAAGTCATTTCGAGGTTGGCTGCGACGGTGCGGGGACCAGGCCCATGCACCGCTGCACCTCGCCGGGGACGTTGTAGGTCCGCATGATGTGCTGGCTGTCGCGCAAGCCGGTCGCCTCACGTTGCACCACGAGCATCCAGAGCGCGTGGCCGGCTTCCATCACCAGCTTGCGCCTGGCCGGCTGCATCGACGCCGGAATGCCCGAGGGCGCGTGCGCGGCATCGAACTCGCGCAGGCGCGCGAGCGCCTGTTCCAGCGCGTGACCCATTCGTCCAAGCGCGGAGGCCTGTTCCTGGACGATCTCATAATGGAGGATATCGACGGGCGGGCGAAGATCACGAGACATGGCCCAAACATAATGCCGTGAGGCCGGCATGTGCAACGCGTCGCCCGCTTGCGGCTACTTCGCCCGGTACGCCGCCAGAAACATCCGCGTTGCGCTGTCGATCACCTCGGTCATGCGTTCTTCCGACGGCGCGGGTGCGGCCTGGAAGACGAAGGGCAGGAACAGCGAGGCCTTACACAGCTCCATGAACTGCGAGGCGGCAAGGTCGCAAT
>NZ_JBFULT010000105.1:0-15843 GCF_054049755.1 Bradyrhizobium sp. P5_C11_2 | reverse complement strand
CTCCAGCAGAGGGCGCGTATGCCTCTGCCCCCTACAAGGAGCCGCCCTGCATGCCCAAGACGACGAACTGACGATCGATCGAAGCGGGCGAGGCCGGGTTGGCGAAGTCTGCAACCCGGCCTCGCGCCGCTCCGTGCCGCCAGCTCCAGTCYTTGCGGTATTTCAGTAGCGCTTGACTCTGCTTTCATCTAGTCATCTATATGACTATATGAATTCAGCGCCTCTCGATGACCGCCTGCCACGCTACCAGCGCCTGCGCGACGACCTCGCCGCGCGGATCAACCGCAATGAATGGCGGCCGGGCGAATCGATCCCGTCTGAGGCCGAGCTCGCCGCGCATTACGGCGTCGCGATCGGCACCGTGCGCAAGGCGATCGACCAGCTCGTCAGCGACGGCGTTTTGGAGCGGCAGCAGGGCCGCGGCACTTTCGTGCGCCGGGCACGCTTCAATTCCTCGCTGTTCCGCTTCTTCCGTTTCCAGTCCGAGAGCGGTGAGCGGCGCGTGCCGAACAGCCGCATCCTCCGGCGCAAGAGTGTGCCCGCGACCTCTGCCGTTGCGTCTGCGCTGCGCATTCCCACAGGCGAGCCCGTCATCAGCCTGTCGCGTCTGCGCCTGATCGACGACGTGCCGCTGCTGGCCGAAGAGATCTGGCTCCAGCAATCGCGTTTCGCTGCGATCCTCGACATCGACACCGCGGAGTTCGGCGACCTGCTTTATCCACTCTACGAGGAGCGCTGCGGCGAGGTGGTGGTCTCGGCCGAGGAAATCCTGACGGTCGAGATGGCCAACGAAATGCAGGCGCGCCTGCTGCGGCTCGAGGCGCATGCGCCGCTGATCGTGATCGAGCGCCTTGCGCTCGACCTCGAGCGGCGGCCGATCGAATGGCGCCGCTCGCGCGGGCCGGCCGACCGCTTYCGCTACCACGCCGAGATCCGGTGACAGCGGGCTTCAACGATACCAACCAATAACGAATTTACGGGAGGAAGAATGTCGAACTGGTACAGCGGATGCTCGCCGCTGGAAAAGCGGACGTTTTGGGCAAGCTTCGGCGGCTGGGCGCTGGATGCGCTCGACGTCCAGATGTTCGGTCTCGCCATTCCCGCGCTGATCGCGGCGTTCGGCATCAGCAAGGCCGACGCCGGCCTGCTCGGCTCGATCACGCTGTTCTTCGGCGCGTTCGGCGGCTGGATCGGCGGCGCACTCGGCGACCGCTTCGGCCGCGTCAAGGCACTTCAGATCACGGTCGCGACCTTTGCGCTGGCGACCTTCGCCTGCGCCTTTGCGACGACCTACACCCAGCTTCTGGCGCTCAAGGCGATCCAGGGCCTCGGCTTCGGCGCCGAATGGGCCTGCGGCGCGGTGCTGATGGCCGAGATCATCCGTCCCGAGCATCGCGGCAAGGCGCTCGGCTCCGTGCAGAGCGCCTGGGCAGTGGGCTGGGGCGCGGCGGTGCTGCTGTCGGCGCTGGTCTTCACCTATGCGCCGGCCGACATCGCCTGGCGGCTGCTGTTCGCGCTCGGGCTGTTGCCCGCGCTCCTCATCATCTTCATCCGCCGCGGCTTGAAGGAGCCGCCGCGGGCCGTCGCAGCCGAGAAGACGCCGTTCTTCGCCACGCTCTCCGGCATCTTCCATCGCGACGTGCTGCGCTCGACGCTGATCGGTGGTCTGTTCGGCATTGGCGCGCATGGCGGCTACGCCGCACTCACGACCTTCTTGCCGACTTATTTGCGCGAGGTGCGGCATTTGTCCGTGCTGGGCTCCAGCGGCTATCTCGCCGTCATCATCGTCGCCTTCTTCTGTGGCTGCGTGGCGAGCGGCATCATCAGCGACCGTATCGGCCGCAGGGCCAATGTCGCCTTCTTCGCCAGCGCCTGCATCATCACCGTGCTGGTGTATATCTTCGCGCCGCTGACCAACGGCGAGATGCTGGTGCTCGGTTTTCCCCTGGGCTTCTTCTCGGCCGGAATCCCCGCGAGCATGGCGGCGCTGTTCAGCGAGCTCTATCCGGCGGGCGTGCGCGGCACCGGCGTCGGCTTCTGCTACAATTTCGGCCGCATCGTCTCCGCCGCGTTCCCGTTCCTGGTCGGCTTTCTCAGCGACCATATCGGGCTCGGGCCGGCCATCGGCATCGATGCGGCGTTTGCCTATTCGCTGGTGCTGATCGCGGTGGTCCTGCTGCCCGAAACCCGCGGCAAGGTTTTTGAGCAGACCGCGCCGTCGCGCGCCTGACGTCGGATGGGGAGCATCAACCATGACAGTCGGCCAGCACGGCCTCACGCGCCGCCAGTTTGGCATGGGCCTCGCATCCCTGATGTCGGCCGCCGCGACCGCGGGCAGCGCGATGAGTGAGACGACCTTGCCGACGATCGACACCCATGCGCATGTCTTCCATCGCGCCCTGAAGCTCGCGCCGGGCCGGCGCTATGCGCCGGTCTACGACGCGCCGCTGTCGCTCTACCTGGAGCAGCTCGACCGCAACGGCATGACCAATGGTGTGTTGGTACAGCCGAGCTTTCTCGGCGCCGACAACGCCTATCTGGTCGAGTGCCTGAAGCAGGCGGCGGGCCGCCTGCGCGGCATCGCCGTCGTCGATCCTGCTGTCTCCGCGGACGAACTGCGCGCGCTCGACCGCGCCGGGATCGTCGGCATCCGCCTCAATCTCGTCGGCCAGCCCTTGCCCGATCTCGGCGCGGCCGAATGGAAGACGCTGCTCGCTCAGGTGAAATCCATGGGCTGGCAGGTCGAGGTCCAGCGCAACGCCTCCGATCTCGCCGTGCTCGCGCCGCAGCTTCTCGACCACGGCGTGACCGTCGTGCTCGACCACTACGCGCTGCCCGATCCCAAGCTTGGCATCGCCGATCCCGGCTTTCAGGCCGTGCTGAAGCTCGGCGCGACGCGAAACGTCTGGGTCAAGATCTCGGCGCCCTATCGCAACGGCGCGGCCGGCGAGAGTTTTTCGAAGGAGGCTTATCCGCTGTTGCGCGAAGCCTACGGCCTCGATCGCCTGCTGTGGGGCAGCGACTGGCCGCACACCCAGTTCGAGTCCACGCAGGGCTACGCGAAGAATCGGCAGTTTCTCGATGTGCTGATCGCCGGGCCAGGCGAACGCGCGCAAGTGTTGGCATCGCCGTATCAGCTCTTCCGCTTCTGACGCGTCGTTCGCGATTGCTCCGAATGCTCCGAATTTTGGGGCATGACGGATGATGTCGACCGCTTGTAGACTGCCGGCGATGCAGCCGATCGCGGCTGCCGCTTGCGTGAGGAAGCAAAGATGCAGCGCCGCTACATCACCGTCGACGTGTTCACCGACCGCGCCTTCGGCGGCAACCAGCTCGCCGTGGTGCTCGACGCCGGCGGGCTGTCAACCACGCAGATGCAGGCGATCGCGACCGAGTTCAACTATTCCGAGACGACCTTCGTGCTGCCGCCGCGCGACAAGGCCAATGACGCGGAGGTGCGCATCTTCACACCGGTCCGGGAGATGCCCTTCGCCGGCCATCCGAATGTCGGCACCGCCTTCGTGCTGGCTTCGATCGCGAAGGAGCCGAAGGCGCGGCTCCTGTTCGAGGAGAAGGCGGGACTCGTGCCGGTCGACATTTTTCGGGAGCAGGGAAGCGTGGTCAGCACCGAACTCACCGCGCCGCAGCCGCTCTCGCGACTGGCGGAGGTTTCTGCCGCTGACGTTGCGGCCTGCATCTCCTTGACTGTCGAAGACATCAGGACCGATCGCCACGCGCCGCAAGTCGTTGGCGTCGGGACGCCGTTCCTTGTGGCGGAGCTGCATTCGCGCGATGCGCTGAAGCGGGCGAGGCCCGATGCGGCGGCCTTCGCCAGGGTATTGCCGCGCGACGACGCCCGGTCGGTGTGGTTCTACACGCGCGATGTGCCCGCGTCGGAGGCGCCTTGCGGGCGGCAGGCGCGGATGTTCATGCGCGGCGCCGGCGGTCTCGCCGAAGATCCCGCCACCGGCAGCGCCACCGTTGCGGCCGCCGCGCTGTTCGCCGATCTCGATCCCACGCGTGACGGCGAACTGAAACTCACGGTCGGGCAGGGTTTTGACATGGGCCGGCCGAGCCTGCTGCTGACACGCGTCCGCAAGCACGACGGCAAGATCGTCTCCGCCCATGTCGGCGGAAACTGTGTGAAGATGATGGAGGGGACGTTCCGGCTTGAGGGGGAGGCTTAAGTTGTCATGCCGGGGCGCGCGTGAGCGCGAACCCGGAATCTCGAGGTTCCGGGTTCAGCCCCGCGGGCTGCCCCGGAACGACGTTCAGACCTGCCGCCCCGCCAAATTCCTCACCGCCACGCCATCCCGCTCCTCAATGATCTCCGCGATCATCTGGCGGTGACAATGGGTGTGGTCGCGCTCGTAGCAGAGCAGGCAGACCGGGCCGGCCTTCTTCACCAGCGCCGAGAGCTCGTCCATCTCTTCTCTCGCCTGCGGCGTCTTCAGGTGCTTTGAATAGATCTTCTCCAGTACGTCAAACTGTGCGCTGCGCGCCGCGAGACGGCCTTCCTTCGGTGTGCCGAGGGCTGCGAGATGGACATAGGCGATGCCGCGGTCATCCAGGCCGGCGGCGAGCTGCTTCTTGGAGAAGCCCGGCCGGCGCGACGAGGTCACCGCGCGCACGTCGACCACCAGCTTGACGCCGGCCTGCTCCAATTCGTCGAGCACGGCCTTGGGCGGTGTCTGCTCATAGCCGATGGTGAAGAGCTGCTTCGCCTTTGCCATGAGCGACCCTCAGCTCACCCGTGCGATCAGTTCCATGGCGCCGTGCGGCGCGCGCACCTTGCCCTCGTGGATGACGTAGGCGAATACGTCGCGCGGCTCCTTCTTCGGCTTGGCCTTGTCGACCTTCGGCAAGTCGTCGGGTTCGCCGCCGTCGGCCCAGGCTTGAAATCGCTTGCTCCAGGCATGCAACTCCTTCGGCGGATAGCAGGTCTTGATCTCGTCATTGCCCTTTTGCAGTCGGGCATAGACGAAATCGCCGGCGACGTCGGCGATCGCCGGATACTTGCCGTGCTCGGCGAACACCACCGGCGTCTCGAATTCGCGGATCAGTGCGACGAAATCCGGCGCGCAGAAGCTGTCGTGGCGCACCTCCACCACGTGGCGCAGCGCGCGTCCCTCGAGCTTGCGCGGCAGGAGCTCGAGGAATTTGCCGAAATCGGCACCGTCGAATTTCTTGGTCGGCGCGAACTGCCACAGCACCGGGCCGAGATGGTCGCCGAGCTCCAGCACGCCGGAATCATAGAACCGCTTGATGGAATCGCCGGCCTCGGCAAGCACGCGGCGGTTGGTGGCGAAGCGCGGCCCCTTGACCGAGAACACAAAACCCTCCGGCACCTCGGCTGCCCATTTGCGAAAGCTCTCCGGCTTCTGCGAGCCGTAATAGGTGCCGTTGATCTCGATCGAGGTCAGCTTCGAGGCCGCGTAGGACAGCTCCTTCGCCTGCGTCAGCTTCTCCGGATAGAACACGCCGCGCCACGGCTCGAAAGTCCAGCCGCCGACGCCGATGAAGATGTTGCCGGATTTTTTTGACGCGGTTTTTGCTTTGGCCACGGGAGGATCTCGCATCGACGAGGAGGGGAAGGACTTCATCCTAATCAAACCAGATGTGATTGGCCAGTTGCGGCGTGCCGTCTAAGCTTTGCCACGGGTCTGCGAAAAAGGAGAACAAGATGCGGATGCTGATGGTCGGAGCCGCGCTCGTCATGATGACATCTGCTGCCATGACATCTGCGGCTTTGGCTGACGATGATGATGCGAAGGGCGCGCAGAAGCTCGCCATTCAGGGCCGCGACGATTACTGGCATTGCCTGGCGCGGGAATATTCGCGCGACAGCAATCAGGGCCTATCGGAACAGGATTTTGGCCGATCGGTTGCCGGCGCCTGTCCGTCGGAGCGGCAATATTACCGGGTGGCGCTGCTCGACTTTCTGACCACGCAATATCCGAACATTGATTCCGGTGCGCATCTCGCGACTGCGAACAGGGCGGTGGAGTCGGCGCAGAGGGACATCGTCACGGCCTTCGTCAAGCACAAGCCGCCACAGAAATAGCCCCATTAACCGTTGACGCCTCGGCCCCTTCCGGCCGCGCGCTCATCCATGGTATCACTGCCCGCATCTGCAACGGGGATAGGCTGCTATGTCGTCTGAGTCGGTGGGTGGCATTTTTGGCGCGATCGTCGCGGCGATGGTGCTTGCGGTCGCCGTCGTCTTCGGACCGATCGGCCAGTACGGCAAGCCCGCCAAGCCGGCAAAAGTCGACGCCCCGGCCGCCATGGCGCCCGCGGCTCCTGCCGCGCCCGCGCCGCGCGGTCCGGTGATCCGGGACGTTCCCAATCAATAGGGGCTCGAAATGGGCCCTGGGGCCCCTTGCGAAGCGTCTATGTCGTTCCTATCTAGCTACTAACGGCAACGTTGAGTGACAATCTCCGTTGCTGGGACGACCTTGGGATAGCTCAGGCTGCGCCGGATGTACGCGCGCCCGTTGTTCCGGGGTCGTTGGCATTTTGGGGCCCTTTTTAGGCCCTTCCCCAGAGAAACCCCGGCTTGGCATCGCAGGACGCGGCGGATATACGCTGCCGTCATGAATGAAGCGATCAGACCGGGCCCCGACAACCCGCCGCAGGCCCCAACGACGGCTTCGCGGTCGCCGGATTTGTCGGTCATCGTCCCGACCTTCAACGAGCGCGACAACGTCACGGTGCTGTACCGGCGGCTGGAGGCGGTGCYGGCCGGCATCGCCTGGGAGGTCGTGTTCGTCGACGACAATTCGCCAGACGGCACCTGGGACGTCGTGCGCGCGCTGGCGCAGCGCGACAACCGCGTGCGCTGCATCCGGCGCATCGGCCGTCGCGGCCTGTCGGGCGCCTGCATCGAGGGCATCCTGGCCTCCAGCGCGCCCTATGCGGCGGTGATCGACGCCGACCTCCAGCATGACGAGACGCAACTGCCGAAGATGCTGTCGCTGCTCGCGAGCGGGCAGGCCGATCTCGTCGTCGGCAGCCGCTACATCGAGGGCTACAAGAGCGAAGGCTTCAACAAGCAGCGCGCCGGCGCCAGCGCGCTCGCCACCGAGGTGGCGAAGAAGATGCTGCGGGTCGAGATCGCCGATCCCATGAGCGGCTTCTTCATGATTCGCTCCAATCGTTTCGAGGAGCTGGCGCCAAAGCTCTCCGTGCACGGCTTCAAGATCCTGCTCGACGTCGTCGCCAGYGCGAACGGCAGCTTGCGCGCCGTTGAAATTCCCTACACGTTCGGTGAGCGGCAGCACGGCGAGAGCAAGCTCGATTCCATGGTCGCGCTGGACTTCCTCGGCCTGGTGCTGGCCAAGTTCACCAACGACGCTGTCTCGCTGCGCTTCCTGTTGTTCGCGATGGTCGGCGGCACCGGCCTCGTGGTGCATCTCACGACGCTGTTCATCGGGCTTGAGCTGTTCAAGGAGCCGTTCGCGGAGGCGCAGGCCGCGGGCGCGCTCGTTGCCATGACCAGCAATTTCATCCTCAACAATTTCCTCACCTATCGCGATCAGCGGCTGAAGGGTTTTGCGCTTCTGCGCGGCCTGATCGCCTTCTACATCGTGTGTAGCGTCGGCCTGCTCGCCAATGTCGGCGTTGCCTTCTCGGTCTATGACCAGGAGCCGATCTGGTGGCTTGCAGGTGCGGCTGGCGCGCTGATGGGCGTGGTGTGGAACTACGCGATGTCCGGACTGTTCGTCTGGCGCAAGAAATAGCGCGCCAGGGAAGCAGCCAAGGAAACGCGTTAAGGAAACCGGTATGGGCGGGGCTGACGCGCGGATTGTCCGCAATACGGCGCTGGTGATCCTTGCGCTGGTCGGCTTGCGGCTGGTCGCGGCCGCCTTCACGCCGATCACCTTCGACGAAGCCTATTACTGGATGTGGTCGAAGAACCTGGCGGGCGGTTATTACGACCACCCGCCGATGGTCGCCTACGTGATCCGCGCCGGCACCATGATCGCCGGCGATACCGAGCTCGGCGTCCGGCTGGTCTCGATCCTGCTCGCGCTGCCGATGAGCTATGCGATCTATCGCTCAGCCGCGATCCTGTTCGGCGGCGCGCGCGTCGCTGCGACCAGCGCCATCCTGCTCAACGTGACGCTGATGGCCGCGGTCGGCACGCTGATCGTGACGCCCGATGCGCCGCTGCTGGTCGCCTCCAGCTTCGTGCTGTTCTTCCTCGCCAAGGTGCTGGAGACCGGCCGCGGTGTCTGGTGGCTCGCTGTCGGCGCCGCCGTCGGCGCGGCGCTGCTGTCGAAATATACTGCGATGTTCTTCGGCCCGGCGATCCTGATCTGGCTCGCGGCGGTGCCAAAGCTCAGGCGCTGGTTGCTCTCGCCCTGGCCCTATCTCGGCGGCGTCGTTGCCCTGGCGCTGTTTTCGCCGGTGATGCTCTGGAATGCGGACCATCAATGGGTCTCGTTCGCAAAGCAGCTCGGGCGCGCAAAGGTCGAAGACTTCCGGCCCGTCTTCATTGCCGAGCTGATCCCGACCCAGATCGCGTTCGCAACGCCGCTGGTCTTCATCCTCGGCGCGATGGGGCTGCACGCGCTGACCTGGCGCAGGGCCGGCGCGCTGGCCTCGCGCGTGCTGATCGAGACCCTGTTCTGGACCATCGTCGCCTATTTCGTCTGGCATTCGCTGCACGCCCGCGTCGAGGCCAACTGGTTCGCGCCGGTCTATCCGCCCTTCGTCGTCGCGGCTGCTGCCGCCGCCAACCTCGTGCAGTGGAAGCCACGCCAGCGGCGCCTGGTGGATTTCTGCCTGCGCTGGGCCGCGCCCACCGGCATCGTGATGTTTGCAGCGCTCATCGTGCAGGCCAACACGGGCTGGCTCTCCGGCTATCGCCGCGATGCGACCGTGCGCAGCGTCGGTGTCGGCTGGCGCGAGCTCGCATCCGAGATCGAGGCCGTGCGTGTGCGTGTCGGTGCGACCTGCGTGCTGGCGCCGGATTACGGCACGACAGGCTGGCTGGCCTTCTATCTGCCGCGCGGCACCTGCGTGGTGCAGCAGAACCAGCGCATCCGCTGGGTCAACATGCCMGAGCCCGATCCGGGACTGCTTGCGGGCAAGCTGATCTATGTTGATGAGCCGCGTCCCGACGGCCACCCCTTCCTCAACGACCTCTTTGCGCAGGTGACGCGCGTTGCGCAATTGCAGCGCAAGCGCGGGCCGCTCGTGGTCGAGACCTACGGCATCGATCTGCTGGAAGGTGCCAAGGGCGACGTGCTGGACCGCTCGCCGCCGCCGGAGGCGCGGTAGCTGCCTCCTCGGTCGTCCCGGCGAAGGCCGGGACCCATACCGCGTGATCCATCGATGAGCGCAGGTGCCTGTACCGCGCGAAGACCTGTTCACTACCAGCCTTCGTCAAACTGCTCCCTGGAGTTATGGGTCCCGGCCTTCGCCGGGACGACGGCGGCGTGTTGGGTGGGGAGCGGTGGAGTTCAGTCCATCATCTCGGTCCTGGCGGCGGCGTGGCTCGGCTTGCTCTCGTCGCGCCAGAACCAGACGGCGACCGTGCCGGATCGCCCGCGGACTTGCGTGCGCAGCGGGCCTTTCAGGGTGCTGTCGGGATCGCCCAGGAAGTCGGCCGCATCGAGCAGCGTATCGCTCAGCGCGAGCCGCGCATCGTTCTGCGCCGCGACCTCCATCAACCGGCTGGCCACGTTGACGGTGTCGCCCGTCGCGGTGATGTGCTGGTGGCTCTCGCCGAGGCGGGAGGCGACGATGGGGCCGAAATGCGCGCCGATCTTGAAGCCGACCTGGTCCCCGATCTCAGGGGGCAGCGAGGCGATCCAGCGTTCGACGCTGCGGTGCAGGTCGATCGCGCACCTCAGCGCGCGGGCGGCGTCGTCCGGCATCGCGCTCGGCAAGCCGAACAGGATCATGGCGCCGTCGCCGAGAAAGCCGGTGACCATGCCGCCACGGTCGACCGCCGCCCTGTCGATCAATGCGTGGAATGCCTTCAGGAGATCCCTGAGCGCGGTCGGATCGATCCGTTCGCTCAGCGCCGTGAAGCCGGACAGATCGATGAAGACGATTGCTGCGTTCTGCCGGACCGGCTTCGCCAGGAAATCGGGGTCGCGGGCCAGCCACTCCTGCACCGCGGGCGCCTGGAATTGCGCGAGCGACCGGCTCTTGGCGGTGAGATATTGCGTGCGACGGCCTCCCGCCCACAACTGCACGCCGGCGAAGACCGCAACCGGCGGCACTGCGGCGGCGAGCGTGGTCGCCGCATTCAGCCAGATGCCGTGCGTGAACGCGAACAAATTGAGCGCGGCCCACGCCATCATCACCACGGCGGCTGCGACCAGGCCGAACGCGCTTCGCCGCCAGGCCAGCAGGCCCACCAGCAGCATCGGCAGCAGGATCGCGGCGAGCGCGTCGGCGATATGGACCTTGCGGTCGCGCACGATGCCGTCGCCGGCGACGAGATGGGTGATCGCGGTCGAGATCACCTCGACGCCGGGCATCAGGGAATCGAACGGCGTCGGGTAGAAGTCGCCGCCGCCGGAGACCGAGGCGCCGATCACGACGATCCGGTTCTCGATCGCGGCGCGGTCGAGCGTGCCGTCGAATATGCTCTGCGCGCTGACGGTGCGGATGGTGCGGCGCGGGCCGTAATAGGTGATCGGCAGCGCGAAGTCGGTGTCGGTCGGCACCGCACGATCACCGAGCATGAGGTGGTCCGGCGCGATCGTCAGCGGTTGATCGAGCGCACGGCTCGCCACCCGCAACGGGAACGACAGCTCGACCTTGTCGCGGGTGCGAAACAGCATCGGCACCGAGAGCGGCGAGCCCGACTGTCCCGTCGCGACGTTGACGACGCCGACGTCGGCGTGATCGGCGAACGCGGGCAGCGGCAACAGGAAGCGCTCGGCCTGGGGCAGGGCGGCAAGCGGGCCCTCGCTGCTCGTTGCCACGGTCTCGCTGGCGGTCGGGAAGATCGCCGCGGCGGCAAGGACCATGGGGCCGGTGGCGAGCGTATTTGCCAGCGTCGCATCGCCGATCGCGGCGCTGCGGTCGACCAGGAGCAGGTCGATTGCGACGACCTTCGGCCTGAACTGCACGATGGTGTCGACGACCCGGGCGAGATCGGCGCGCGGCAACGGATAGCTGCCGCCACGCTTCACCACGGTGTCGTCGATCGCGACGATGGTGACGAGATCGGGCGGACGCAGCACGCCACGGGCGAGCGTCCGGAAATCCGTCAGCGTTGCCTCGAGGCGATCGAGAAAGCGCAGATGGCCGTTGGCGTGGCCGGCATAGATGCCGGCGCCCCACAACGCGGTGAGGACGAGGGCCACCAGAATCTGAACGCGTCTATTCATTAGGTCGTACTGCAATCTTCTCTGTTGTCCGGGCCCTGTTGTCCGGGCCTTTTGCCCAAGCCTTGTTGGCCAAGCCTTATTGACCAAGCCTCGCCATCAGGGCGTTGATGCGCGGCTGGCCCCATTGCTTGACGGTCAGCGCGCCGGTCGCTTCGACGTCGACACCTTCGCCGGGTCCGAGCACGACGCCGCGTCCGCGAGACCTGCGGCTCACGCCGACACGTCCGTCGGCGACGAACACCGATGTCTTTGCCTCGGCGACATCGACGGCCCATTTGGTGCCGCGCACAGCGGCGATCGCCTGCGGCGTCAGCACCTTGAACGGATTGCCGCCGGGCTTTTTGGGAACTTCGATCAGCAGGGCTTTGCTGCTCAATTCCACGGAGTCAATATGTCCGTCGCGGTTGGCGTCTTTAAGTTCAAATCGGGCGCCGTTTTCCGCAACGATCGTGATGCCATTGTCGCAGCGCCATGTCTGCGTGCCGGCGGCGGACGGCGATGGCGTGCAGCCCGAATTGGCGACAGGCTGCGCGGCTGCGTATCCAATCAACAGGAATGACCACGCCAGAGCGAAAAATCCGGCGCGCGCGACGCTTCTCATGGCAGCCTCCCAATCGTGCGCGGCACGTTTCAAGGCGATGCTGATACGGTACCGTATCACGCGCAGAGGCTGCTGAAAAGTGCCGTATTGGGAGCTAATTTCTCGCCGGCTCCATTTCCAGCTTGCGCGCGATCAACTTTCGGTCAGGCGGTGCTTGCGCGAGGGGCTGCGGACCGGCGCTCGGGCGTCGGACGGCTGCGGACGCCAGCCTCGCGCAACGCTTCGGAGCTATGGTTTGGCGACGCTGAAGACCACGAAATTGACGTGGTTGGATGCGCCTTGGGAGACGGCCGGAGGCACCTGATGTAAGGGTCGAACCGGCCGAGAAACATGGTTAACAGACGCGACTAAGTCCGTAGTTCTGCGGGCTTTTTTCTCGAAATGGGACAGCGTTGACCCGGTGCCCCAGATCCGCCCGAACTTAATCTGCATTTAACTAAAAGTCGCCTTAATGACGCTCCGACCCTCTGCGAGATGCTGTTCCCGGACCGTGACCAGCAACGGCACTTCGAAGGGGGACTGAGTGACACCGTCCTGGACGCAAGGCGAATGAGTACGAGTATCGCTGCGCAGAGTAACGCGGCACGGAAGTCCAAAAATCCTGGCAAGAATTCATATCGGAAGCCTTCCCGGAAAATGACTGCCACCAATTGGCTTGGCGCCGCGGCGATCGGCTGCGTCGTGATGGGCGCCGGCTGGACCATCTACAGCAACGTCTTCGGCGCCAGCGTCTATCCGACCGTCGGCAGCATTGGTTACGACGAGCCCGTGATCAAGCGCGCGCCCAGGGTGGCGCTGCGTGAGGCGGGCGAGGCCATCAGGGAGACCTTTGCGCTGCTGCCCGACCGGCTCCAGGTCGCCGCGCCCATCTCGCGCGAGGCGTTCAACGAGCGCTTTGCCGCGGCTGCGACGCAGGGCGTTCCCTCGAACGCGGCGGGCGCCGTGCCCGCAACCCAGGTCGCCGTCGCAGCCCCGAAGCAGGGCGTGATCGCGAAGGTCGCGGACGCGCTGAAGCCGGCCGCGGCCAAGGTCGCTGACAAGGTCGCGGATGCCGCCAAGGGCAAGCGCGCGCCGGATGCGCAGATGCAGCTCGCCTCGGCCGATCCGGCCGAGATCGTGCCGGCGCCTGAGGCGAAGCCAAAATCCTTTGCCGATCGTGCCAAGGCGGCGGTGATGTCGATCACCGGGCCGCGCCAGTCCATGGTCGAAAAGCTTTGGGGTAAGCGCGAGCCGTCCGGCGGGCTGCTGGCCTATGCATCCGCCGATGCCAGCGTGACCGCGAGCATCGCGCCGAGGGAGCAGAACCCGATGCTCGGCGGCTCGGCGCCCTATGAGCGCGACACGGCGGTCTACGACATCAGCGCCAAGATGGTTTACCTGCCCGACGGCACCAAGCTCGAGGCGCATTCCGGGCTCGGCTCCAATCTCGACGATCCCCGTTCCTCGCGGATCCGCATGCGCGGCGTGACCCCGCCGCACATCTACACGCTGAAGCCGCGCGAGGCGCTGTTCCACGGCGTGCCCGCGCTGCGCCTGACCCCGATCGGCGGCGAGAGCGCGATCTACGGCCGCGACGGCCTGCTCGCCCACACCTTCATGCTCGGGCCGAACGGCGATTCCAACGGCTGCGTGTCGTTCAAGGACTATTACGCGTTCCTCGACGCCTACCGCAACAAGGGCATCCGCAAGCTTGCGGTGCTGTCGCGGGTCGACTGATCTCGGTTCATTTCCGATGAGAAAGGGCCGCTGACAGCGGCCCTTTTCTTTGTCCTGCGTCGTGGATGCGCTTCAGCCCGGCCAGCACTGTCCGCCGCCGTCGATCCTCAGCACCTGGCCCGAGACGAACGCGCCCATGGGACCGGCGAAGAATTCGACGACGCGCGCGACCTCGTCGACGGTCGCGATGCGATCGAGCGTGCCGGTCTCGACCATCCGGTCGGGGTCCACCGCGCGCGTGCCGAGGAAGCGGCCGGTGCGGGTATCGCCCGGAGCGATGCAGTTGACGGCGATGTCGTAGGGGCGGAGCTGGTCGGCCAGGCATCGCGTGTAGTGGGTCACGCCGGCCTTCGACACCGCATAGATCGAGCCCTGGGTGCGCCCCTTGAAGGCGGCGACCGAGCCCAGCGTGACGATGCGGCCGCGACGCCGCTCCATCATGCCGCGCGCGACCGCCTGGCAGGTCAGGATGGTCGAGAGCAGGTTGCGCTCCAGCACCGCGCGCACATCGGCCTCCTTGATGTTCACCGCGTCGTTCGGGTCGGGCTTGCCGCCGGCGGCTGCGATATCGCCGCCGGCATTGTGCACGAGGATGTCGATCGGTCCGAGTGCCGCCTCGGTCTCGGCAATCACGCGCGCGATCTCGTCACCCTTGGTGAGATCGCCGAGCACGCGCTGGCTGCGGACGCTGAACTCCTGGCCAATCTCCGCGGCGACCGCGGTGAGGGTGGTACCCTCACCATATTCCGCCGGCCCGTTCTCGCGCATGCCGTGGATGGCGACGTCGGCGCCGAGCGCGGCAAGCTTCTCCGCAAAGGCGCGGCCGAGCCCGCGCCCCGCGCCGGTCACCAGTGCCACCTGTTCTGACAATATCTTCCCGTCATGTGCTGCCATGATCTTCCCCTGTTATGAAACGTCAGTCTGCCGCGAGATCGAGGCCGATCGCCATCGCCTGCACGAGGCACATCGGCGCGACCAGCRTGCGCAGCGCCGGCTCGGGCATGTCCTGGATCTCGAACACGACGCGCGCGCCTTCGACGATCGGGCTCAGGAGGCTATCGGTGATGGAGATCGTGGGCACGCCACGTGCGACGAGTTCGGGAAATAGCCGCGCCGTATCCGGATAGTAGTTCCGGAAGCTGATCGCGACCAGCGCGTCCTCCACGGTTGCGGCATGCGACTGCTCGTGGATGCTGCCGCCCGTGCCGTCGAGCAGGACGACACGACGTCCGAGCTTGCGCAGCACGTAGGCGAGGTGGGTCGCAACCGGAAACGAGCCGCCGAGGCCGAGCAGATAGATGTCGCGCGCCTTGGCGAGGATCGCTGTCGCAGCGTCGAGCTCGCGCGCGTGCACGGACTGGCTCAGCGTGACCAGCGATGATTGCGCTTCCGAGACGAAGCGCGACAACACAGCGGCGGGCTGTCGGCCGAGCACGGATTTCTCCTCGCTCTTCATGCGGGCGAGCCGCGCCTTGTAGCTCGGCGCAACTCCGGCGACGAGGCGGGAGCGGAACACCTGCTGCATCTCGGTGAAGCCGCCGAAGCCGAGCGCGTGGGCGAAGCGAACGATCGCCGAGGGCGGTACGCCCGAACGCTGCGCCACCTCGGCCACGGTGCCGAGCGCGACATCGGTCGGGTGATCGAGCACGAACTCCGCGATCTGCTGCAGCCGGCCCGACAACGCGCGGTGCCGCTRCGCAATGGCGCTGCGCAGCTCGTCGTAGCTCATCGCGCCTTGGGCCTTGTTCATCGTCTCGGGTCTCCAGGTCGGTCGCCTGTTTAACGGCATTTCACCGTTTGGATCAAATATTCTACTTTACATAACAAATGGAATGAATATTCTAATCGCAGAAAAAAGCAAAAGACTTCGAAAACGGGAGGAAACGATGAGAGGGCGTCCGATCTCACGGCGAAGCGTTCTGAAGGGCAGCTTGATGGCCAGCGTCATCGGCGGCGCCGGCAGCTTCTTTGGGCCGTGGAAAGAGAATCATGCCTGGGCGCAAGGCGCGAAGCCGATCAAGCTGGGCCTGACCTGCGACGCCAGCGGTCAATACGGCAACAGCGGACAGGATGACTTCCGCGGCATCAAGATGGCGATCGACGAGTTCAATGCCAAAGGCGGCGTGCTCGGCCGCCAGGTCACCTTCATCACCGCGGACACCGAGACGA
>NZ_JBFULT010000104.1:0-15857 GCF_054049755.1 Bradyrhizobium sp. P5_C11_2 | reverse complement strand
TGCGGCAAAGGCGAGCGACGAGGTCGCCCTGCTGAAGCAGGCCGCGGAAGGTAAYTCYGTAGARTTGMAGAAATCGCTGCARCAGGAGCGAGATCGGGCCGGCCGGCTGGAGCAGGCGCTTGCRGYCGCGCAWCGSGATGTYGAGACTCAGACAGCACTCGCGACAAGGGCGGGTGACGAGGTCGCCCTGCTGAAGCGGGCAGCGGAAGGCGGTTTCGCGGTGTTGCAGAACTCCCTGCAACAGGAGCGGGATCGGACCGGCCAGCTGGAGCAAGCGCTTGCGGCTGCGCGACGCGAGATCGACGCGCGGACCGCGCTGGCGGCAAAGGCGAACGACGAGGTTGCCAGGCTGACGCAGGCAGCAAAAGCCGGCGCCGCGGAGCAGACACGATCGTTTCAGAAGGAGCACGAGAGGGCCGATGCGCTGGCGCAGGATCTCTCGATGGCACGCAGCAAGATCTACGCTTACGAAGCTCAAGCGGCCAAAGCCAATGAGGAAGCGGCACAGCACAAACAGGCGGAGGCGAGCGATACCGCCTCCTTGGGGCAATCGCAGCAACGGGAGCGCGAGCGGACCGAGCAGCTGGCCCGGGATCTCGCAAAAGCAAGCAGCGATCTCGACGCGCAGACCGAGCGAGCATCCAAGGCGAGTGAGGAAGTCCTACGGATCAAGCAGGCCGGAGAGCGAGACTCGGCCGAGCTGCGCAGCTTGTTGCTGCGTGAACGCGAACGGGCCGAGGGACTGGAACGGGATCTCGCATTGGCGCGTCAAGACAAGGGCGCGCTTTTGGCAAAAATTTCCCCCGCTGCGTCTCCGCTGGCTGCCGCTGGCAAGCCCGCGCGCGACGAGCCGCTGTCAGCGCCGGCACGGCCAATCCAAAGCCAGCGTGTCCAAGACAAGCCGGTCCAAGACCAGGCCATAGCGGCGCGCAGCCAGGGCGATGCACCGGTCAAACCTAACGACGGGGTGCAAGCGGCGAGATTGATCACGCGCGCAAGCGTACTGCTTGAACAGGGAAACATCGGCGCCGCGCGGATCGTGCTGGAGCGCGCCGTAGAGATGGGCAGCGCGCAAGCAAGTTTCGCGCTCGCGGAAACCTACGATCCGCTGATCCTTCCAAATTTTCGAACGTATGGAACGCAAGGCGATCTCACTAAAGCGCGAACTCTCTATGCGCGGGCCGAAGCTGGAGGAATCAAGGAGGCGAAGGCGCGATTCGAAGCGCTGCGTCGATAGCACAGTCTTGTGCGGCGACGTTCCAAGCCAGCAATGCGCCATCAAGGATCGAAGGCGCCGACACGGATGCAGCATGTGTAGAGGAGTTGGTCGATGAAAAGGCCTATCGGATTGCGTCGGCTGCTCCTGCTCGCGGCGTTCGTACCATTGCTCCTGCCCATTCAGCCCTGGGCAGCTGCGCGACCGCAGGACAATCGGCCTCACAAGGTTCGTCTGACACGGCCTGAGCCGCCGCAGCCGAGGCCTGAAGTGATTTCCATGAACGCCTGGACTGTCGGCCTGGCCGGAGGTCTTCTCGAGGGCGCGCCGATCCGTCTGGCAGCGGAGATCGCGCGCGTGGTCGACGATGGGGACAACCTGCATGTTCTGCCGGTCGTCACACGCGGGGCCACGGAGAACGTGAATTCCCTGCTCTATTTGCGCGGCATCGATGCGGCGATCATCAATTCCGACGCGCTCGAGGAATACAAGAGCCAGGTGCCGGACATCCAGCGACGAATTGCGTATATCCTGAATCTGTTCCCGTCCGAGCTACAGATATTCGTTCGACCCGAAATTCAGAGTTTGAACGACCTCGCCGGCAAGAAGGTCAACTTCAACAACCAGGGCACTGCTGCGGCCTATTCAGGGCCGCTGATCTTCAGCCGCCTCAATATCGAGGTGGAAAAAACGTTCATTCCGCACCAGGTGGCGCTCGAGCAGATGCGCAAAGGCGAAATGGCAGCCGTCGTCTTCATTACATCGAAGCCGGTGGATGCTTTCGTGCGGGGCCGATGGGAGCCAGGTTTCAAGTTCCTGCCTGTCCCGTACGAGAGCAAGTTCGAGGATTACTATCTTCCCGCCTCTCTCGACGCGACCGATTATCCCAACCTGATCAAGCAGGGCGAACGGATTTCGACGATCGCCGTGCCGACCGCTCTGGTCGCCTTCAATTGGCCGGCCAGTTCGAACCGCTCTGAGCGCGTCGCGCGCTTCATCGATCACCTGTTCTCCCGGGTCGACAGGTTGCAGGGGCCCGGTTTCGATCCGAAGTGGAAATCCATCAACCTCGCCGCGACGGTTCCGGGTCTCACGCGCGTCCCTGCGGCGCAAGCGTGGCTGGATCGCCAGCCCCGCGCAACACAAGCATCGCAATGAAACGCGCCGCTATCCTTCTTCTTGTTGCACTCGGGGGGACAGGCGGCATTGCGTTGGCCCAGGATCCCATGACGCAGCTCCGTTCCTGCCTTCAGAAGGACCACGCGGAGCGCCTGGCGTGCCTGAATAAATTGACGCGCACCATCGCGCCTCGGCAGCGCCTGACGCCCGAAGACGACTGGATCGTCAGCCAGACGACCTCGCCGATAGACTACTCACCGATCGCAACCGCTACGACATCGTCGCGCAGTGGGGCCGGCGAGCCCGTGATGCAGTTATCGATTCGCTGTCGCGGCGGCCGGACCGAGCTGGTCCTCGGGGGGCCCGACATCTCCCGCGGAGGCGGTGACGATACAATTTCCTATCGCGTCAATGATAATCCGGCGATGCAGGTCGCAGCGGCCGTGCCGGCATTCGGTCCTGGCGTCGCGTTCGGCGGGGATGTTGTTCGCCTGGTGCAGTCGCTTCCGGACAGCGGGGACTTTATTGTCCTGCTCTCATCGCGGGGCGGGGCTGCCCATGACGGAACGTTTGCCCTCGCCGGCCTGGACGCGGTGCGCGCGAAGATGGCCGCGGCGTGCAAATGGCCGCGCGCGATCGCGACACCAAATCATTGATGGTATGCAGATGATTTTCTTCGATGGAGGTGGATAATGATCAGGTTTCAACATATTGCCAAAACGGTCGCGATGGCAGCGATCGCCGTTCTGGTTTCCGCATCGTTTTCGGCGGCGGAACAGGGTGGAAAATACTGGACGCCGGCAGACGGGCAACCAGTCCCGCATAAGGCGAGCCATGCGAGGCAACACGTGGCGAAGCCGACGACGGCGACGCGGAAACAGTCCGCGTTTGCCCGCATGGAGGATTCGGCCGCATCGAAGAAACGGGAACATCATTTGATCCTGCAGGTGAATACCAACGACCCGGCAGCGATGAATCTCGCGCTCAACAACGCAACCAATGTGGCGCAATATTACAAGGACGCTGGCGAGAAGGTGAAGATCGAGGTCGTCACGTTCGGGCCCGGCCTGCACATGCTGCGTGAAGACACCTCGCCGGTAAAGGCGCGCATCGAGGAGATGGCCTTGAGCACGCCCGAGGTTTCGTTCAAGGCCTGCGGCAACACCCAGGAGAAAATGCGGAAGGCCGAGAACAAGGACGTACCGATTGTTCGGCAGGCGGAGGTCGTGAAGTCGGGCGTCGTGCGGGTGATGGAATTGCAGGAGATGGGCTGGACCTACGTCAAACCGTAAGCCGGCCATGTCAGGATCGGCCCAAACCAACCCCAGGTTTCCACCGGGGTCGCGCATTCAGGTCAAGCCCACAGCTGGCCCTCGCTTGGCTGGAAAGACCGGGAGGGTGATTGGCGTTGGATACTATCCGAAGAGTCTCCGTGTGGTTCTCGACGGATCGAAGGCTCCGATTACCCTGCATGCAGACTATGTGGTGGCGATTGATGCGTGAATCGACCATCCACGGTCGGATTGATGGACGGCGGCTCCGGTATGGGCAAGAAGATCACCGATTGTGATTCGATGTCTGTCGACGAGCTTTTGGCTCTTCATTTCGGTAGAACGTTCTGCGTTTTGTGATTACCGTCTCCGGGCCTTCGTGGGTATTGTTTTGCTGACCAGCCAGTGGTCGGATGCTCTGACCGTGAACCGTCATCCCTCCATCGTTCGCCAGGCGTGCGAACGATCTGTCGGGATCCCGTTCGTCAGACCAACTCTGTAGAGGATCCGAATGAAAGCCTTCCTGCTCGCCTGCGTGACGGCCGTCGTGATCGCGGCAGCCTCGGCTGCGGTACTTGGCACCATCCAGGAACCCGTCGCACAGGCCTTTTCGACAACAGGCGTGCGTCTCTAGGGAGCCGCAAAGGGCCGGTCTCCGCCCCTACTCCGCCGCGGAGGCTGCGTGGCGCGGCTTTGGTTGACTGCCGTTCGGCCCCGTGCGCGCCATTTCCTCGTCCAACCACTGGCTGTGGTGCTCGCGCGCCCAGTTGACGTCTACCTCGCCGGAGCCCATGGCCTCGAACGCTCCCTCCATGCCGATCGTACCGATGTAAATGTGCGCCAGCATCACGGCGATGAATAGAACCCCGACGATGGCATGAGCGATCTGAGCCGTCTGCATGCCCTCAATTCCCGTGACGTAGAACGGGAACATGAGGATGTAGCCGCTGGCGGCGACCAGTCCGCCGCCGATCACGACGATCCAGTAGATCGCCTTCTGGCCGGCATTGAAGCGATCGGCTGGCGGATGATCATGGCCAACGATGCCGCCTCCCCGTTTGACCCAATCAATATCCATCCTGTTCGGGATGTTGCCGGCGATCCACATCAGAAAGATCAGCACCACGCCGATCGTGAAGGGGAAGCTCAGGTAGTTGTGCGCGTATTTCGCCCACTGGGACCATTCGGAGAATGCTTCAAAACCGACGAGCGGGAGCAGCAGCGGCCGGCCGAAGGTTATGTTCAGGCCGGAAATCGCCAGAATGATGAAGCAGGTCGCCGTCATCCAGTGCACGAACCGCTCATAGATATTGAAGCGCACGATGGTGCGACCAGACCGACCGCCTTCGAGACGGACCATACCGCGCGCCAAATAGAAGATCACGAGCACCGCAATCATGCCGAGAATGGCAACGCCGCCGATCCAGCGCAGTGTGACGTTACGGAATTCGCGCCAGTCGCGCCCCGCCGGCTGCATGAGCACACCGGAACGCTGGTCGGGAATACTGACACGGCCTTGGATCCGGTCCATCTCCTGAAGCAACTGCCGCTCATTGACAGAGCTTGCCGTCGGGTTGATCTGCTGCGCGCCTGCCGGCATCGGCACCGCCATGAGCAACACGAGCAAAGCGCACGCGCCGACTATCAGACCAATGACTCTCGCAAATGAGCTCATAACTCCTCCCTGGTCGTGCGCGCCCTCACCGAAGCCGCAACTCAGGACCCGATCGTCTCGCGATAAGCCGTCTTCCAGCCCCATGCGCCTGAGCCGTAGCCCCGTTTCATGACGCGCTCCTTGTAGATTTGAGCAATGATCTCGCCGTCCCCGGCGAGCAGCGACTTGGTCGAGCACATCTCGGCGCAGAGCGGCAGCTTGCCCTCGGCAAGCCGGTTCGCGCCATATTTCTCGTATTCCTCCTTGCTGCCGTCGGCCTCCGGACCTCCGGCGCAATATGTGCATTTGTCCATCTTTCCGCGCGAGCCGAAATTGCCGATCTTCGGATATTGCGGCGCGCCGAACGGACAGGCGTAAAAGCAATAACCGCAACCGATGCAAAGATCCTTGGAGTGCAGCACCACGCCATCGGCGGTGGTGTAGAAGCAATTCACCGGGCACACGGCGGCGCAGGGTGCATCGGTGCAATGCATGCAAGCCATCGAAACCGAGCGCTCGCCAGGCTTGCCATCATTGATGGTGACGACGCGGCGCCGGTTGATGCCCCAGGGCACCTCGTGCTCGTTCTTGCAGGCTGTCACGCAGGCGTTGCACTCGATGCAACGGTCGGCGTCGCAGAGAAATTTCATACGTGCCATCGTCGTTGCTCCTTACGCCGCCGCGATCTGGCAGAGAGTAACCTTGGTCTCCTGCATGTTCGTCGCGGGATCGTATCCATAGGTGGTGATCGTGTTGGCGCTTTCGCCGAGCACGATCGGATCGGTGCCCTTGGGGTAGTTGCCGCGCAGATCCTTGCCTGCGAGCCAACCGCCGAAGTGGAAGGGCATCCAGGCCACGCCCTTGCCGACACGCTCGGTGACGAGCGCCTTCATCCTGGCCCGGGAACTATTCTCCGCGCCGGTGACCCAGACCCAGCCGCCGTCCCTGACGCCGCGCTCGCTCGCATCGGCGGGATTGATCTCGATGAACATGTCCTGCTGCAATTCGGCGAGCCAGGGATTGGTCCGCGTCTCCTCGCCGCCGCCTTCGTACTCGACCAACCGGCCGGACGAGAGGATGAGCGGAAACTGTTTGGCAATTCCCTTCTCCACCGCGGCCTTCTGCACGGAGAAGCCGATATTGGGCACTCGGAACTGCTTGGCATCGGGCAACGTCGGGTATTTGGCGACCAGATCGACGCGCGGCGTGTAGATCGGCTCGCGRTGAACTGGAATGGGATCTGGCAGGCCGAACGCATTCATGCGCGCCTTGCCGTTGCCGTAGGGAACGCAGCCATGCGCCAGCGCCACGCGCTGGATACCGCCCGAAAGATCGAGCGACCACGACACGGTGTCCGGAGTGGCCGGATTGATCTTGTTGATTGTCGCCATCTCGGCTTCCGTGAGCTCCGTGTCCCAGCCAAGCTTCTTCAGGACCGCCAGAGTGAATTCCGGATAACCGTCCTCGATCGCCGAACCCTTTGAGTACGAGCCGTCTGCGAGCAGGCTTACTTTCCGCGTCGTGCCGTCCGGCAGCTTCTCTTCGCGCTCGACGCCGAAACGCGGCCGGAACGTGCCGCCGCCATCCATCACGTGCAGGTTGGTGTTGTAGAGCAGCGGCGTGCCGGGATGCTTGACTTCGGGCGATCCCCAGCACGGCCAGGGCAGGCCGTAATAGTCACCGCCCACCTCGGGATCGTCCTTGGGCGCCCGCATCGTCAGCATGTCGAACTTCGCCTGGTTCTTCATATGCGCCTTGAGGCGCTCGGGCGATTGCCCGCAATAGCCGGTCGACCAGCTGCCGCGGTTCATCTCACGCAGCACATCCTCAGCCTCAGGCAGATTGTTTTCGAGCTTGATGTTCTTGAACATCTTGTCGGCGAAACCGAACTTCTTCGCCAGGAGATAGATGATCTCGAGATCGTCCTTCGACTCGAAAATCGGCTTCACGATTTGGTCGCCCCATTGCAGCGAGCGATTCGACGCAACCCGCGAACCCTTGCACTCGAATTGCGTGGCAACCGGGAGAATGTAAACTCCATCCTTGCGTCCTGCCTCGACCGCGAGCGAGGCCCAGGTCGTCGGATGCGGGTCGGCGATGACGAGCAATTCAAGGGCCTTCAGGCCGTTCAGGGATTCGGGAATGCGGGTGATGCTGTTGGAAGCGTGTCCCTGCACGAACACCGCCCGCACATTGTCCTTTTGCGCGATCTGATCTTTCGGCAGCRTCACCGCTTCGAACCAGCGGGTCAGCGGAATGCCGGGGGTCTCCATGATCTGCTTGGAATCGAAGCGCGACTTCAGGAAGTCATAGTCGACCTCCCAAACCCGCGACCAGTGCTTCCAGGCGCCTTCGGCGAGGCCGTAGTAGAACGGCAGCGTGACGATATCGAGCCCGACGTCGGTCGCGCCTTGCACGTTGTCGTGGCCACGGAAGATGTTGGCGCCCATGCCCGCGCCGCCGACATTGCCGGTCATCAGCAGCAGAATGCAACTGGCCCGTACGTTCGCGGTGCCGACAGTCTTCTGGGTCTGGCCCATGGCCCAGATCAGTGTTGACGGCTTTTCGGTGGCAAACATCTTGGCGACGCGCTTGAGCTGCTCGCCGGGAATGCCGGTGACGCGCTCGACTTCTTCCGGATTCCACTTCTCCACTTCTTTCCGGAGATCGTCGAACCCATAGACCCGCTGTCGGATGAACTCCTTGTCCTCCCAACCGTTCTGGAGGATGTGCCACATCATGCCGTACAGCACCGGGATGTCGGTGCCCGGCCGCATCCGCACATATTCGGTCGCGTGTGCCGCGGTTCGCGTCAGGCGCGGGTCGATGACGACAAAGTTGGCCTTTTGCAGCTCCTTGCCCTCGAGCAGATGCTGCAACGATACAGGGTGCGCCTCGGCTGGATTGCCGCCCATGATGACCTGGGTCTTGGCATTGCGGATATCATTGAAACTGTTCGTCATCGCGCCGTAGCCCCAGGTGTTGGCCACGCCGGTGACGGTGGTCGAATGGCAGATGCGCGCCTGATGGTCGGTGTTATTGGTTCCCCAGAACGCGCCGAGCTTGCGGAACAGATAGGCGCCTTCGTTGGTCATCTTGGCCGAACCGAGCCAATAGATGGAATCGGGGCCAGACTTCTCGCGCATGTCCAGGAGCTTGTCGCCGATCTCGTTGATCGCGGTCTCCCAGGAGACACGCGTCCACTGCCCGCCCACGAGCTTCATCGGATAGCGCAACCGCCGCTCGCTGTGCACGAGCTCGCGCACGGAAGCGCCCTTGGCACAATGCGACCCGCGATTGATCGGGGAATCCCAGCTCGGCTCCTGGCCGATCCACACGCCGTTCAACACCTCAGCGGTCACGGTGCATCCGACGGAACAATGCGTGCAGATGCTCTTGCGGACGGTGGCGCCCGCGGTGAGCGGCCCCGCGGCGGCCGCCTCCGCCTTGCGCACGCTGCCGACAGGGATGGTGCCGAGCGCTGCGAGCGCGCCGCCGGCAAGACCGGATTTGCGCAGGAAGCTGCGGCGGTCGAGGCCGCAGGCCTGACCTGCAAGGGACTCGGCCGCGGAACCATGGCGCAGGGAACGGTGGTTTGCTCGCTTGATCAGCACGGTCAACCTCCCTTAGCCGGATAACGATTGACGCGATAGAAGGCTTTGACGTGATCGGTTTCCTTGTAGCGCGCCTTTCGCTTCTCATCGTTGTTTTCGCTATCAGCCTGCGCGGACCCGACCAGCGGTGTCGCGAGAGAGGCGCCGGCGCCAACCGTGCCGATGCCGACCTTGCGAAGGAAATCGCGGCGCCCAACGGTGGCTTTTTTGTCTTCACTCATCGCATCCCTCCAGGACCAGCATGTGCTGGTCAGTCGGCGAATGTGAATGCTTCCGTCTCGATCTCGATAAACAGGCGGCCGAGCGCGCCGACCGCGCGATAGAAGGTGGCGCCCTCCGCGCCCTCCATGTCGGCGAACAGACGACCGATCCAGCACGCGACGTGCTTCTCGAAAAAGGCGCGCTGCGCATCCGCCGGCGCCTCGAATTGTCCGCTCGCGAAACCGGACATGATCTCGCACACGATCGCCGCATGATCCTCAGGCTCGGAATTATGGGCGACACGCTCGATGCCGAGCGTGGCAAGGTCTGCGCGCAGACGCGACAGAGGCCGCTCGTTGAGAAAGCCGGTCAGAGAGTAGGAAGCGTAGGGCAGCAGTTCGCCACGCCCGAGGCCCACGAACAGTTCAAAATATTCGCGTTCGAGCCGCGCTGGGACCGCGCGAGCGGCGGCTTGCGCGAGCGCAGCATGCGCGCGGCCGAGCGGCGTCGCATCTGCGCTCAATGCGGCGAGTTGATTGAGCAGTCTCTTCGATGGCGCTGAGGACAGAAGCGTGGCAAGCAGTGCGTATTCCTGGGCACGCGCCGCATCGATGGGGTCGATCGGTTCGGAGTAGAGATCGGGCCGCAACTGATCGCGCGACACGCCGGTTGCCGCCTCGACTGCAATCACCCGTTGTACAGGCACCTTGACCCAGTTCGAAACGGAAGGCTGGCTGATGCCGATCTTGCGCGCAAGCTCCGCAACGCCGCCTACGGCGTCAATGGCGCGATCAAGCCCTTCGTCACGCACGTGGACCTCCCATCAAAGTCCCGTCTGCCTGATTATTGCTTTTGTTACAAAGAACTAGCCAAGCGTAGTCCCGGCTCCGAGAACGGTCAACGCTGATCGCATAGCCGCAGGCTATAGCCTTTGGTAGAGCATCTAGGACGGCAGTGCGCCGCCATGCGTGCGGCGGCGCACGACGATGGTTTCGGCTTCGGTGTCTCTGGCTATGGTCGGTTGCGGTGCAACAGCGGCCGGCATGGACTGCGTCCCGGCAGATCCGTCTTCCGCGTCCGCAACCGTTGAAGGTTCCGCCTGCCGCCATTCTGGAGAAGAATCCTCGGGTTCGGCACGTGGATCCGGCAGCGTTTGCGCCGCCTTGCGCACGCCGCCGACGATGCGGTCAACGAGTGCGGCCAGATCTGCTTCGGAACAGTCCAGCGGTCCAAAGCCCGGCATCGCGTTCGGGTCGTTGAAGTCCCAGGCGTTCTCGGCGAGCCCGACGAAGTCACGAATGGCGGCATCGGCGCTCCATGCGCGACGAAGCGCCGCACGTGTCAGCTCTGGTGGGATTCCCTTGCGCAGGAAGGCGGTCATGTCCGTTGCCGAGGTGATCTGATCGATCGACGGCAGGCTCGATAGATCAGGCTCGGGCGCGGTTTCCTCAACCGCAGGCGGCGGCGACGGCACCTCGTCGTGCACTCCCGGCTCAGGAGACGCGGCGCTCGCCTTTGCCTCCTGCTTGCGGCGGGCCCAGCGTGCCAGAAATCTGTCCTCGCTCATTCGTGTCCGCCTTCATGCTGACGGCGCGCCAACGCCTCGGGATCGGTTTGCCGTCGCTCGCGCTTGAAGAACTCGCGCTCGACGTGGTGCTCGGCCGTGAACCGTTCAACCACCTCGCGCAACATCTCGGGCATGGCGACCGCCTCGACCAGATTGGCGCCGGCCTCGGTAAACGCCTCCCCTTCCGCGGGATCCGCAGTGACGGCAGCGATCGAATAGGGCCAAGGCCCCTCCGCAGGCGCCAGCACGATCCAGATGCTCGGACCGCCTGATGCGAAATTGTCGCGATATCGTGCAGTCTCGGACGGATAGAGATCGACCGTGGCACTGCCGACATAGAACAAGGTCGTCCCGTGCTCCTCGCGAAGAACGGTCCAGGGCTTTGTGTCCGGCTCGTCCGGCAGCACGGCGACGCCTCGCCAGACGAAATCGACCCAGGGCGAGTCCGCCTGGCGCCGTTCGACCACGACGCCGACGGGAATGCGAACCAATGGCAGCGCGGCGGCGTTCACGTCACCATCTCCAAATGTTTGATCGGCAGGCCGATCAGGAGATTCTGCGGTTTCATCCGGACCTTCCGGTCAGGCGTCATGGCCAGGATAAGATAGACGGGCTCTCCCCGCACCTCTTCCATTGCCTGACCACTGTCCGCAAGTGTCAGCCGAAACAGCGCGAGCACGCGGCCGGCGCTGCGTTCGTCGAGTTCCTCGCCGGACCAGAGACGGTCGCCGAGCCTGGTGGCGTCGGCATCGAGCCCGACATACCAGGTGAGCCGCACATCGTGCATCTCGCGCAGCGGCGAGATGGTAACGTCGGTTCCGAGCAGATGGGAGATCCAACGCGCCATCGCGTGAGCCAGCGCCGCCGGCCCTCGACCGCCAGCCGTGAGGTCAAACGCCATGTCGAACTGGTCGCTCCGCCGCCAATAGCCGTCGGCGGTCTCCTCGCTCATGACATCGAGCTGGGCATCATGCGTTGCGCCCAGCATCGACATCAGCGACAGCACCGGCGTCGGATTTCGTCCCCCGACAATCTCTTCGTCGCCCAGCAGCAAGGCCTGCTCGTGTGGAAGAATCCGCTGCGGGCGGAAGAATAATTCCGCGGCGCGCAGCACGAAGGGGTCGTCACAGGCGTCGAGCGCGTTGCGCAGGATCACGTGTACGAGCTGGTTGACGAACAGCGGCGGCAGGTCGCTTCTGCGTGAGCGGACAATTTCAAGATAGGCCGCTTCCAGCGTCGGATGTCGCAACAGGAGATCGCGAAAGGCCAGCACGAACTGCCAGTTCTCCCGGGCATCCTCGTCAGCGATCCCGGCAAGTTCCTCGATGCCCACCGGAAGGCGCGGAGTGGCGAGTAGCTCCCGGTGCACCCGGCGCTCGAGCGGGCACGCATCGTCCGGCGGCATCAGCTCGGGACGGGCAAAGTACGCCTTCAGGAATTCGTCTGTCACGCAGAGCCCACCGCTCTCGTTACGATCGAGCAGATGGTGGCCGCAGGCAATCCAGAAGTCATTCATCGGCGCCGCAACTCCTTGCTCAAATCCCCACGGTCGAGATCGCCGTCCGGTTCGGCGTCATTTTCGACCTCCATGAATGAGAATGCCCTGCCGTGGCCCTGCCCCTCCCGCAACTGCAGCCTCCGGAACGTCTCGCGGACCTCGCCGTCGCCGGTGGTGCGGTGCACCGCAATGAGCGAGCTGATCGGATGCGTGCAGAGCGATTGCACAAAGACAATTTCTTCTTCCGCGGCTGCCTGCGCGGTCGCGATGTCCGGCGCACCGAGGCGGTCGACAAGTTGCTTGGCAAGCAGGTCGACCAGCGTCCGACAATCATCCTCCGTCGCTGGAACGATCTGTACCAGCGTCGACCAGCCCCAGGATTGGACACCGAGAAAGCCGCTGCGGAAGGCCACGCGTGCCTTTCCGCTCAGCGTCGCCGGATCCTGGTCGCAGAAACAGAAGGCGCCGGACACAGCCCATTCGCCAGGCTCGGCCGGCACATCGAACACAAAGGTGTCGGACGGATCGAGTGCGATGGTGCGCAACAATTTCACGCGCGCGGCCCTCCAAGCTTCGGATCAAGCCAGGTCGGCGTCGCGAGAGCCTTCACCAGTTCGCGCCGCCCAGTCCTGTTCGTGCCGATGCGGCGCGTCACCAGATCCCCGCGATCATCGATCCGCTGAAGCGCTTGCCGCTCGCGTGGCACCCGGCTGAGATAGTCGCGGGCGATGCCGTCGAAGCCATCCACGCGCCAACCATCGATCACCCGCATCAGGTGACGGGCAAAGCTCTCGGTCACCTGCACGGCGCCCGCCTCGCCAAATCCCTCCTGGTCCAACGCGGAGACCAGCGGATGAATGCCCGGTTCCTGGTCCGTCATCGCGACGGTCCGGATCATGGCGCCGAACACAAGCCAGGCGGGCGGCGCGTCCTCGCTTGCCGATGATGGCCATCCCATTCGCCCGCCGCCAACCACCGCCCCGTCGATCCTGACCACGTCAGGCCAGTCGATCGCCACCGCCTYGTTCGGCGGCGCATAGGCGCGAAGTGCGTCGGTGAGAGCCACCATGCCGGCGTAGAAGGCGCGTCGCGCGCCGCGCAAGGGCTCGCCCGGCTCAAGCACCACGGCGAACTCGGCGAGGTCGAACCGCCCGACATGGACCAGCGTGCCGGCGCCACTCTCGGGTGCAATGCGGCAAGCATGGGCAAAGGCGTCGCCACTCTCGCGCAGCCGGACGAGCGTGAACGGCGGCGGCAGACGGATCGGCTCCGCCAGGAAAACGTGGCTGGTTGGGATCGACGGCAAGCCGTCCTCCGCATTCCATTTCTTCCCAATTGGGAATATCTATACGAGGCGATGGGTCGGCGCGAGTCCGCCCTCATTGTCGGAGAGGTTAACCTGGAGCAACCAGCGAAGACCGTCCTGATCTGCTCGTGCGAAGACACGATGCGCCTCGACACGGCGGCCATCCGGCTTGGATGTCCCAACTGCAACATCACGAGCTTTCGCCATCTCTGCGGCGCCGAGATTGATCATTTCCGCAGCGCGGCAGCGGCAAGCGGTCCGCTGACCGTGGCTTGCACGCAGCAGGCGGCACAGTTTACCGACGAGGCCGGCGATCGGCCTGACGGGATCGCCTTCGCCAACATCCGCGAGACGGCGGGCTGGGCGCGCGACGGCGCTCAAGCGGGCCCAAAGATGGCGGCGCTGCTTGCCGCAGCGTCCGTCGCCACTCCGGACTATCCGCTCGTCACCCTGTCGAGCGACGGCGTCATCCTGATCTATGGGCGCGACGAGGCGGCGATCGAGGCGGGCCAGCTGCTGGCCGACCATCTCGACGTGACGGTCATGCTGAAGCGGCCGCAAGACATTACGCCGCCCCCGGCGACGGTCTTCCCGATCGTGACGGGAACGATCCGCAACGCGAAGGGCCATTTCGGCGCCTTCGAGCTCACGATCGACGACTACGCCCGCCCCCGCCCTTCCTCGCGCGATCGATTCATCTTCGAGGCGCCACGCAATGGCGCGACATCCCGCTGCGACATCCTGCTGGATCTATCCGGCGGCATGCCTCTATTTCCCGCCCATGACCTGCGGGACGGATACCTGCGCGCCGATCCCGGCGATCCGGCCAGCATGCTTCGCGCCGTGCTGAAAGCGCGCGATCTGGTAGGAAGCTTTGACAAGCCGAAATACGTCAACTTCACTGCCGAGCTTTGTGCGCATTCGCGCTCAGAGCGCACCGGCTGCCATCGGTGCCTGGATTTGTGTCCGACGGGCGCGATCACGCCGGCCGGCGATCATGTCGCCGTCAATGCGGAAGTCTGCGCCGGATGCGGTCAGTGCGCTGCGGCCTGTCCGACCGGCGCAGCCTCTTATGCTTTGCCGCCCGCCGACACGCAGCTGCACCAACTCCGCGCGATGCTGCTGACCTATCATGACGCCGGCGGCGCCCAGCCCGTGCTGCTGTTTCATGACAGACAGCACGGCGACCCGCTGATCGATGCGCTGGCCCGCCATGGTGACGGCTTGCCGGCGAATGTGCTGCCCTTCGCGGCGAACGAAGTGACACAACTCGGTCTCGAGGCCGTCGTGGCAGCCTTCGCCTATGGCGTGGCTGCCGTGCGCTTTCTGTTGCGGGGCAGACCTCTTCACGATCTGGCCGGACTTTCGCAAACCATTGTCATGGCCGATGCCATCCTCACCGGACTCGGATTTGCCGGTCGCCGCGTCGCGACCATAGAGACGGACGACCCCGATGCGCTCGGTGCAGCATTGCGGGCGATCGAGCCGCTCGCAACCGTCAGTCAGCCCGCAACATTCCGGACCGTCGGCAAGCGGCGCGATCTGCTTCGATTTGCCCTTGGCGAACTGCACCGCATAGCCCCGAGCCCAAGGGACGTGATTGCACTGCCCGAGGGCGCCCCTCTTGGCGCCGTCAGCGTCAACATCGAGGGCTGCACGTTGTGCCTGTCCTGCGTTTCGGTCTGTCCGACCGGCGCATTGCGCGATGATCCCGAGCGTCCCATCCTCAAATTCGTCGAGGATGCCTGCGTGCAATGCGGCTTGTGCCAAGGCACCTGCCCCGAAAAGGTGATCACGCTGAAGCCGCAGATCGACTTCCGCGCCTCTCGTGCCCCGGCCCGGGTGATCAAGGAGGAAGAGCCCGCGCTATGCGTCCGATGCGGCAAGCCGTTTGGCGTCAAGAGCACGATCGATCGTGTCACGGCGAAGCTCKAAGGCCGGCACTGGATGTACCCGGCCGGCGACAAGCGGCTCGACGCGCTCAGGATGTGTGCCGACTGCCGGGTCATCGCCATGAGCGAGCAGCAGTTCGATCCGTTCGCCGGCGCCCCCGAGCGTGCACCGCCGCGGACGACCGACGATTATTTGCGCCAGCGAGACACCAAGAACTAGAGTGCTGTATCGGCAATGGGCTATTTCACGGTCGCGCGGGCCAGAAAATCCGTGAGCGCCCGGCGATCTTCGGCAGAGCCGATGCGCTGCTCCGGCATCTTGGTGCCGGGCGTATAGGCATTCGGACCGATCTCGAACAATCGTGCGACCGTCTCGGGCGTCCATACGATGCCCATCGTCCTGAGTGCGTCGGAAAAGCGATAGCCCGGCAGCGACGCGATCCTTCGGCCGTACAATCCCGCCAATGTCGGCCCGGCGCGCTGCGTTTCCTTCTCCGACAACGTGTGACAGGCCACGCA
>NZ_JBFULT010000103.1:0-15970 GCF_054049755.1 Bradyrhizobium sp. P5_C11_2 | reverse complement strand
GCCTAACAAGACTGCCAAAACTGCCGCGAAAGCGACCGTTTCCAAGCCTGCTGCTGCCAAGGCTCCCGCTGCCAAGCCCGTTGCTCCGAAGGCGCCCGTTGCCGCTGCCCCCACCAAGGCCCCCGTCGCTGCCAAGCCGGCCGTGAAGGCGGCTGCGCCCGCGCCGAAGGTCGAGGAAAAGAAGGTCGTGACCCAGCGCCAGGGCTTCAAGGCCAACGAATTCGTCGTCTATCCCGCTCACGGCGTCGGCCAGATCCTGGCCATCGAGGAGCAGGAGATCGCCGGTGCCAAGCTCGAGCTGTTCGTCATCAACTTCATCAAGGACAAGATGACGCTGCGCGTGCCGACCGCGAAGGTCGCCAATGTCGGCATGCGCAAGCTCTCCGAGCCGGCGCTGGTGAAGAAGGCGCTCGAGACGCTCAAGGGCCGCGCCCGCGTCAAGCGCACCATGTGGTCGCGCCGCGCCCAGGAATACGAAGCGAAGATCAATTCGGGCGACATCGTCGCGATCGCGGAAGTCGTGCGCGATCTCTACCGCTCCGAGTCGCAGCCCGAGCAGTCCTACAGCGAACGCCAGCTCTATGAAGCGGCGCTCGATCGCCTGTCCCGCGAGATCGCGGTGGTGCAGCACTCGACCGAGACCGAAGCGGTCAAGGAGATCGAGGCCCAGCTCGCCAAGAGCCCCCGCCGCACCGGCGCCAAGTCCGAAGCCGCCGAAGGCGAAGCGGATGCCGAGGGTGAGGCCGACGATACCGATGGCGACGACACCACGGTCGCCGACGAGGCCGCGTAAGCGCCTCTCGCGTTCATCGCAACAGATCAAAAGCCCGGCCGAATGGCCGGGCTTTTTGTTTTTGCGTGTGCCGTCTCGCGTTCCATGTCCGCCACGTCGCGACGGTGGGTCAACAAATGCAGTGTCGTCCCGGCGAAGGCCGGGACCCATTACCCCAGGGAGAAGTTGTAGCGCGGGGCTGGCGACCACGAGTCTTCGCCAAACCAAATCCTGTGGTTATGGGTCCCGGCCTTCGCCGGGACGACGAGGGGAGAGAGCCTAGGTTTATTTCACCGGCCGCTTTTCCAGCTTCCTCGCCAAGGTCCGCCGGTGCATTCCGAGCCGGCGCGCCGCTTCCGAGATGTTGAAATCCGTCTCGATCAGGGTCTGGTGGATGCGCTCCCATTCCAGCGTCTTGATCGATGTCGGCCGCACATCGAGCGCGACCTCGGCATTGCCCTCGGCCTTGTTGAAGGCAGCCTCGATGTCGTCGGTGTTGGAGGGCTTTGCCAGATAGTGGCAGGCGCCGAGCTTGATGGCCTCGACCGCGGTCGAGATGCTGGCAAAGCCGGTCAGCACCACGATCAGCATCTCCTCGTCGTGGGTGTGCAGCAGCTCGACGCAGGCAAGGCCCGAGGCGCCGCCGAGCTTGAGATCGACCACGGCATAGCCGAAGGAGCGCTCCTCCAGCACCTTGCGGACGTCCTCGATCGAGCCGGCCAGCACCACCTCATAGCCGCGGCGCTCGAACGAGCGCTTCAGCGTGCGCGCGAATCCGGCATCGTCCTCGACGACGATGAGCGAGCGGTCAGGCGTCAAAGCTGCCTCCGATCGCGAGCGTTGCGAGCGGCAGCGTCAGGCGGACGGTGGCGCCGCGCTTCCTGTGGTTCTCGGCGGTCACGCTGCCCCCTAACTTGCGCACCACGTTCACCACCAGGAACAGGCCGAGCCCGCCGCCGGCGCGGCCCTTGCTCGAATGATAGGGCTTTCCGAGCTGCGCCAGCATCTCCGGCGCAAAGCCCGGGCCGCGGTCGCTGATCGACAGCACGAGATTGTCGCCCTCGCGCTCGGCCAGAAGCTCGACCCACTCGCGCGAAACCTCGTAGGCATTGTCGAGCACGTTGAAGATCACCTGCTTCAGCGCGACGTCCGAGACGATCGCGACGTCCTCGCCGAAGGTGTTGACGAAATAGAGCGTGCGCGCCGAGCGCGCATCGCGCCACTCCTCGACCAGCGCGGTGACGAAGGCCGTGACCGTGGTCGGCGAGGATCCTTCGCCGCGCGCTTCTCCCGCCGACACCAGGATGCCCGTGACGATCGATTTGCAGCGCTGCAGCGAGGTCTCCATCTCCGCGAGATCCTCGGCGAGCTCCTGATCGGCGGCGAGGTCCGGCATGCGGCGCCAGTCGCCGAGGATGACCGAGAGCGAGGCGAGCGGGGTGCCGAGCTCATGCGCCGCGCCGGACGCCAGCAGGCCCATGCGGACGATGTGATCCTGCTCGGCCGCATGCTGGCGCAGCGCCGCCAGATGCGCATCGCGCTCGCGCAGGTTTCGATTGATGCGGGTGACGAACACGACCAGCAACACCGCGTTGAGAACGAAGCCCAGGAGCATGCCGGCGACGGTGAGGGTGTAGCTTTCGCCCAATGGATTCGGCGGCAGGTCGAGCGGCCGGTACGCGATCGTCAGCCAGACAAAACTCGCGCAGGTCAGGGCGACCAACGACCAGGTCGAACGGGCATTGAGCAGCACGGCCCCCAGCGTCACCTGGAGCAGGAACAGCGAGGTGAAGGGGTTGGTGGCGCCGCCGCTGAGGTAGAGCTGCGCGGTCAGCGCGGCGACGTCGAGCATCAGCGCGACCAGCAGCTCATTGTTGGTGATCGCGGCGCGATGGCGCACCCAGACCAGGCTCGAGACATTGAGCAGCACCAGCGCGCCGATCACCGCGCCCATGCGCGCCAGCGGCAGCGGAATGCCGAGCCAGAAATGCACGCCACCGATGGTCACGATCTGACCGACCACCGCAGTCCAGCGCAGTTGGATCAGCAGCGCCATGTTCTTGCGGTTGGTTTCGTCGTCGGTCGGCGCAGCGCCGATCAGCTCGCTGCGCGCATCCGCCTGCGATTGCAGCGTGACGGCCAGCTCGCCACGATGGGCAAGCGTGTGGGGAAGCGTCTTCCCGTCGTCAGGTCGGCTCGACGATCGTTCCAGCATCTGATCCCGTCCTGCGCGCGGCAGCATCGCCGGCCGGTTCGTGGACGAAGCGCCTGCGGCGGAACAGCCCGCCGCCGAATGTGACGAAAAGTTTACCGGCCAGCATGAAAGCCAGGGCAAACCACGTCAGCGCATAGATCAGGTGGTTATTGGGAAAGCGGATCACGGTCAATCCGCCGATTGGCCCGCTGCCGGATTGTGATCCGGCGTCGGCATCGATGAAGAAGGGCGCGACGTGGTCGAGGCCGCGTGCCGCGGCAATCGCGGCGACATCCCGCGAGTACCAGCGGTTGTGCTGGGGGACATTGGTCCTGAGGAATCCGCCTTTCGGCTCCGTCATCCGCAACAGGCCGGTGATCTCGACCGGGCCTTGCGGATTGCCGTCGTGGCGCGTCGATGCGTCGCGCCGCTCGGACGGCACGAAGCCGCGGTTGACCAGGACCAGCGTGCCGTCGTCGCGCCGAAGCGGCGTCAGCACCCAATAGCCGGGGCCTTCCTCGGTGACGGCCTGAACCAGCGTCTCGCGGTCATGCAGGAAGCGGCCGGCGACGGCGACGTGCCTGTATTCGTCATTTGCGGCGGTGACCGCCGGCCACGATGCCGGCGAGGGGACCGGCCGTGCGGCGGCATGGACGCGCTGCTCGACGCGGTCGATCAGCGCCAGCTTCCAGGCGCGGCGTTCGACCTGCCAGACGCCGAGAGCGATCAGAAGCGCGATGGCCGTGAGCGAGAGGACGATGAGCCACAAGGAAGGGCGCGCAGGCTTGCGGCGCGCGCCCTTGCTTGCTGTCATGGTCCCGGTCTCGCTCACTTCATCCCGGTCATCTGGTGGATCGGCATCATGTTGCTGTTGAGGTGGTTCATCACCCACAGCGAACCGGACAGCGCGATCACCACCATGACGATGGTGAAGATCAGCGCCATCATGCTCCAGCCGTTCTCGGACTTGGTGTTCATGTGCAGGAAGTAGATCATGTGCACGACGATCTGCACGACCGCGAAGGCCATGATCACGAGCGCGGTGATCTGCTTGCTGGGCAGCGCGCCGCTCATCACCAGCCAGAACGGGATGGCGGTGAGGACGACCGAGAGCACGAAGCCGAGCACATAGGTCGAGAGCGAACCGTGGGCGTGGCCGTCGTCGTGGTGATGGTCGGCGTGGGCGGCGTGGGTGTCGGTGTTCATCGCAGAACTCCCAGGAGATAGACGAAGGTGAAGACGCCGATCCAGACCACGTCGAGGAAGTGCCAGAACATCGACAGGCACATCAGGCGGCGGCGGTTGGCCTCGATCAGGCCGAACTTCCAGACCTGCACCATCAAGGTCACCAGCCAGATCAGGCCGCAGGAGACGTGCAGGCCGTGGGTGCCGACCAGCGTGAAGAAGGCGGACAGGAAGGCGCTGCGCTGCGGCGTCGCACCCTCATGGATCATGTGGGCGAACTCGGTGAGCTCGATGCCGATGAAGGCGAGGCCGAACAGGCCGGTGATGGCCAGCCACATCTGGGTCTGGGCGATCTTGTTCTGCTGCATCGTCAGCATGGCAAAGCCGTAGGTGATCGACGACAGCAGCAGCATCGAGGTGTTGACCGCGACCAGCGACAGGTCGAACAGGTCCTTCGGCGCCGGACCGGCGGCGTAGTTGCCGCCGAGCACGCCGAAGGTCGCAAACAGGATCGCAAAGATGAGGCAGTCGCTCATCAGATAGATCCAGAAGCCGAGCGAGGTGCTGTACCCTTCCGGGTGCGGGTGCTCGTCGGCGAGGTAGAACAGCGGCTCGCCCGTTTGGGCAGGATTGACAGCGACCGTCATTTACTTGGCTCCGGCGAGCAGTTTGGTGCGTGCGTCCTCGGCCCGGATGACGTCGTCGGCCGGAATGTCGAAGTCGCGGTGATAGTTGAAGGTGTGACCGATCGCGACGGCGAGCATCGCGATGAAGCTCGCGGCCGCCAGCCACCACATGTACCAGATCAGGCCGAATCCCATCGCGGTGGCAAAGCCGGCGAGGATGATGCCCGTGCCGGTGTTGCTCGGCATGTGGATCGGCTTGAAGCCGGTCAGCGGACGGACGTAGCCGCGCTTCTTCATGTCCCACCACGCGTCATTGTCGTGAACGACGGGGGTGAAGGCGAAGTTGTAGGCCGGCGGCGGTGAGGACGTCGCCCATTCCAGCGTGCGCGCATCCCAGGGATCGCCGGTGACGTCCTTGAGCTGCTCGCGCTTGAGGAAGCTGACGGCGAACTGCATCAGCATGCTGAGGATGCCGAGGAAGACCAGGAACGCGCCGATGCCGGCGATGATGAACCAGATCTGAAGGCTCGGATCGTCGAACACGCGAAGCCGCCGGGTCACGCCCATCAGGCCGAGCACATAGAGCGGCATGAAGGCGAGGTAGAAGCCGGTGACCCAGAACCAGAACGACAGCTTGCCCCAGAACGGATCGAGCTTGAAGCCGAACGCCTTCGGGAACCAGTAGCCGATGCCGGCAAACGCGCCGAACACGACGCCGCCGATGATCACGTTGTGGAAGTGCGCGATCAGGAACAGGCTGTTGTGCAGGACGAAGTCGGCCGGCGGCACCGCGAGCAACACGCCGGTCATGCCGCCGAGCACGAAGGTCAGCATGAACGCGATCGTCCACATCATCGGCAGCTCGAAGCGGATGCGGCCGCGATACATCGTGAACAGCCAGTTGAACATCTTCGCGCCCGTCGGGATCGAGATGATCATCGTGGTGATGCCGAAGAAGGAATTGACGCTGGCGCCCGATCCCATCGTGAAGAAGTGGTGCAGCCAGACCAGGTACGACAGGATGGTGATGACCACCGTGGCGTAGACCATCGAGGTGTAGCCGAACAGCCGCTTGCCGGAGAAGGTCGAGGTCACTTCCGAGAAGATGCCGAAGGCGGGGAGAACCAGGATGTAGACCTCGGGATGGCCCCAGATCCAGATCAGGTTCACGTACATCATCGGGCTGCCGCCGAAATCGTTCGTGAAGAAATTGGTGCCGACATAGCGGTCGAGCGAGAGCAGCGCGAGCACCACGGTCAGCACCGGGAAGGAGGCGACGATCAGCACGTTGGTGCAGAGCGAGGTCCAGGTGAAGACCGGCATCCGCATCATGGTCATGCCCGGCGCCCGCAGCTTGACGATGGTGCAGATCAGGTTGATGCCGGACAGTGTCGTTCCGACGCCCGCGACCTGGAGACCCCATATGTAATAGTCGACGCCGACGTCGGGACTGTAGCCGATGTTCGACAGCGGCGGATAAGCGAGCCAGCCGGTACGGGCGAATTCACCGATGAACAGCGAGGCCATCACCAGCACCGCGCCGCCCACCGTCATCCAGAAGCTGAAATTGTTCAGGAACGGGAACGACACGTCGCGCGCGCCGATCTGGAGCGGCACGACGAAGTTCATCAGGCCGGTGACCAGCGGCATCGCCACGAAGAAGATCATGATGACGCCGTGGGCGGTGAAGACCTGGTCGTAGTGATGGGCGTTGAGATAGCCTTCGGAGCCGCCAAAGGCGAGCGCCTGCTGCAACCGCATCATCAGCGCGTCGGCGAAGCCGCGCAGCAGCATCACGATGCCGAGGATCATGTACATGATGCCGATGCGCTTGTGGTCGACGCTGGTGAACCACTCGCTCCAGAGATAGCCCCAGAGGCGGAAATAGGTGAGCCCGGCGAGCAGGACGAGGCCGCCGGTCGCCACCACCGCGAAGGTGCCGACGACGATCGGCTCGTGCAGCGGCAGCGATTYGATGGTGAGCCGGCCGAAGATGAGCTTGAGAAAATCAGGAGACATGCGAGCTCTCTTTAGGAGTCTGACTTCGGACGTTGTCCGAGGAAGAAGGACGAAGACTTGAGCGGCGTGAAGGTCGGCCGCTTCAGCCCGGCGCCGAGCAGCGGCGCGGTGTCGAGCGGCGCCTTGATCGCGGCCGTGGTCTGGCCCTGCGGCGCCTCGGGCGTGCAGGTGCCGGCGACGAAGGTCGGCTCCGGCCCAAGCGCCGTGCCGCGGCGGGCGTACTTGTCGTAGGCCAGCGGCAGGGTGTTGTTCAGGCCCTCATGGCCGTTGCCGCCCTTGGCATCGATGGCCATCATCTCGCTCTGGCACATCTTGCCGGTCTCGACGCACATGTTGAGGATCAGGCGATAGAGATCGGTGTCGATGCTGCCGTAGCGCCGCACCGGCTCGTTCTGGCTCGGCTTCTCGAGCTGGAGATATTCGCCGCGGCCGAGCGAGCCGCCGGCCGATTTGGCGCCGGCGACCCAGCCGTCAAACCCCTTGTCGTCGAGAGCATGGAAGGCGAAGTGCATGCCGGAGAAGCCGGCACCGCTGTAGTTCGCCGAGAAGCCCTTGTAGGTGCCGGAATGGTTCACGACGGCGTGGAGCTTGGTCTCCATGCCCGGCATGGCGTAGATCTGGCCGGCCAGCGCGGGGATGTAGAACGAGTTCATCACCGAGGACGCGGTGATGCGGAATTTGATCGGACGATCGACCGGCGCTGCGAGCTCGTTGACGGTGGCGATGCCGTAGTCCGGATAGATGAAGAGCCACTTCCAGTCGAGCGCGACGACATCAACCTCGAGCGGCGCCCTGGACTGGTCGACGGCGCGCTCCGCGTTGATGCGGCCGAGCGTGCGATAGGGATCGAGCAGATGCGTGCCCATCCAGGTCAGCGCGCCCAGGCAAACGATGATCAGCAGCGGCGCCGACCAGATCACCAGCTCGAGCTTGGTCGAGTGGTCCCAGTCCGGCTCGTAGCGCGCGGCGGTGTTGGACTGGCGGTAGCGCCAGGCGAACAGCACCGTCAGCGCCATCACGGGGACGACGATCAGGAGCATCAGGACGGTGGAGATGATGACGAGGTCGCGCTGTTGGGCGGCGATGTCGCCGGCTGGCGCCAGCACGACGTAGTTGCAGCCACTGAGCGCTACGGCCAAAGGTAGTAGCGCCAGGATCTTGAGACGAGACACGGGCTGAGCCTTATGAGAATGAGTTTCCTTTGCGGGGCCAACGGGTAGCTGCGGCGCAGCAATCCGGACATTGGACAATTTGTCCAATGTTGCAGTGCGGAATGTTGCGCCAGAGAGAACCAGATTGCCCGGCGCCCGCCGGGTGGTCGGCTTTGGTTTTCAGGACGTTAAGGGCGCACGAATGGCGACGGCACAGACCCCCGCAATGGCAGACCTCCACTCGGGCGAGCATGGCCACGACCAGGCCAGTCCCGGCGAGATCGCCATCGGCGTCATCATCGGCCGCACCTCGGAATTCTTCGACTTCTTCGTCTACGCCATCGCTTCGGTGATCGTGTTTCCGCGCCTGGTGTTCCCGTTTGCGAGCGAACTGACCGGCACCCTTTATTCCTTCACGATTTTCGCGCTGGCCTTCATGGCGCGCCCGCTCGGCACCGTCATCTTCATGACGGTCGACCGGGAATACGGCAAGACGGCCAAGCTGGTCGCCGCGCTGTTCCTGCTCGGCACCGCCACTGTCGCGATCGCGTTCCTGCCCGGCTATCACGACATCGGCGCCTCTGCGATCTGGCTGCTGGCGCTGGCGCGCATCGCGCAGGGTCTGGCCTGGGGCGGCGCCTGGGACGGGATGGCCTCACTGCTGGCGCTGAACGCGCCGCCCTCGAAGCGCGGCTGGTACGCGATGGTGCCGCAGCTCGGCGCCCCGCTTGGGCTGATCGTGGCGAGCGCGCTGTTCGCCTATTTCGCCGGCAATCTGTCGGCCGACGACTTCTTCGACTGGGGCTGGCGCTATCCGTTCTTCGTCGCCTTCGCCATCAACGTCGTGGCGCTGTTCGCCCGCCTGCGCATGGTGACGACGGAGGAATACGCGTCGCTGTTCGAGACCCGCGAATTGCAGCCATCGCGCATCTCCGACACTGTCGCCCGCGAAGGCCACAACATCATGCTCGGCGCGTTCGCGCCGCTGGCAAGCTTCGCGCTGTTCCACATGGTCACGGTGTTTCCGTTGTCCTGGGTGTTCCTGTTCACCCGCGAAAGCCCGGTGCGCTTCCTGATCATCGAGATCGTCGCCGCCGTGTTCGGCGTCGCCGCGATCGTGGCCTCCGGGATCATCGCCGACCGCGTCGGCCGCAAATCGCTGCTGATGGGCTCGGCGATCGCGATCGCGGTCTATAGCGGTTTTGCTCCGCAACTGCTCGACGCCGGCGCGTTCGGTGAGACCATCTACATGGTGATCGGCTTCATCCTGCTCGGCCTCTCCTTCGGCCAATCCTCGGGCGCGATCGCCTCGAACTTCAAGCAGATGTACCGCTACACGGCCTCGGCGCTGACCTCGGACATGGCCTGGCTGTTCGGCGCCGGCTTTGCCCCGCTCGCAGCTCTGTTGCTCGCGACCAATCTGGGCGTCATCGCCTCGGGCGCCTATCTGCTCTCCGGCGCGTTCTGGACCCTGCTGGCGCTCTGGCTCAGCGGCCAGCGCGAGGCGGGCGACATGGACGCGGGCGGTTAAGCTCACGCGCATGTCGTCCTGGCGAAAGCCAGGACCCATTACCCCGCCTGTTCATTGTTGAAGCACGCTGGAGCTACCAGCGTGCCCATTCCGGTATCCTGTGGTTATGGGTCCCGGATCTGCGCTTACGCTTGTCCGGGACGACGGCGGAGCTTGCGGAGCCAGCGCGCCTCAATCCGCGACGACCTTCACGCGATCCCGCACCTTCACCTGCGCGGTGCGATCGAGGCCGTTCAGCACGCGGAAACGCTCGGCGGGGTGATCGACGCCGGCCATCCGGTGGGAGAGCGATTCCACGGTGTCGCCGGGCTGCACGGTGATGACCTTGATGCGCAGCGGACGGGCGGCCTGGATTTCGTCGAGCGTCAGGCGGCGGAATGAATTGACGGTCTCGCGCGCATTGCGCTCGCTCTCGGTCGACTTCTGCCGCGCAGCGAAGATGAAGCGATAGACGTCGCTGCCGAAGCGCAACGCATAGACCTTGAACTGCCACTGATCGCCCTTGGCGGTGGCGGACGCAGCCGGAAAGCCGTTGATGGTGATATCTTCGGTGGAGGCCTTCTCGACGCCTTCCATCCAGCCTGAATTGAGGTAATCGCCGAGCGACTGTTCGGACGGCACGCGGACGACGTCGAAGCGCATCGCCTGCGAGCCGCCGTCGCGCACGCCGATCACGGCCTGCGCCGTGTTGTCGAGCGTGAAATTGTCCGGCGCCTGGAAGGTGAAGCCGAGCTTCGGATGCAGGAAGCGCCGGCCGCGCACAAAACCTTCGCTGGGGTCTTCGCCATAGACGAGATTGTCGATCGCGGCGAGGTAGGTCTCGCGATCGCGTTCGGCGCCTTCCGGCGCGGCGTACTGCCGCGCGATGGTCTGCGCATTCTGGACGCGCTCCGGGGTCGCCGGATGCGACGAGGTGAAGTCCTGCGCGCGCGGATCGAGCGAGGTCTTGCCGACCTTCAGTTCGGCATTGCGCTCCATCGCCGAAAGGAACCGTGCAGCACCATAAGGGTCGAAATGTGCCTTGGCGGAAATGCCGACGCCGATGCCATCGGCCTCGAACTCCTGGTTGCGCGAAAAGCTCGCCATGGTGAGCTTGGTCTTGGCGAGCGCGAGCGCGGTGAGGTCGGGGTCGTTGCTCATGTCGGTGACGACGCGGGTGACGATCGCGGCCTGGCGCGCCTGGTCCTCGCGCATCGCGGCGTGCTTGGACAGCACATGCGCCATCTCGTGGCTGAGCACGGAGGACAATTCCGAGGTATCGCTCGCAAGCGCAAGAAGCCCGCGCGTGACGTAGAGCTGGCCGTTCGGCAGCGCGAAGGCGTTCACCGCGCCGGAATTGAGGATGGTGACCCTGTAGCCCTGGTCGGGGCGGTCGGAGGCGGCGACCAGCCGATCGACGGTTTTGGTGACGAGCGATTCGAGCCTGGGGTCGTCATAAGTCCCGCCATAGCTCGCCAGGATGCGCTCGTGCTCCTTTTCGGTCGCCGGGGTCTGCGCGACGGCCGGCTTGGGTTTTGGGAGCGCGACGGTCGGCGGGGCTGCCGTGGTCTGGAACCGGCCCATATCGCCGCAACCAGCAAGAAGCCCGCCCAGCAAAAGGCAAAGCGCGGCCGGCGCAGCCCGAAGGCGGCGTCCTTCGCCCTTTTTGTGCTGTTCTAGCACCCCATTCACGTCGCTTAACCCGTGCCCGGCCTTTAAGGCCTTACCCCAGTAGGCTCGTTTGCGCCCAGCAATTCAACCTGTCCCAAGAGACGCACATCGATACGCGGCCCCGTCGTCCCCTCAACCCAGCCCCGGACTCGAATACGACGATTTTCCAAGGACTTAAGGGTAAATCCGGCGTTCTCGAACGCCGGCAACGTGCGCTTTGAAATAGTCACCGCAAAGCCGCGTGTCCAGTTCCGTCCGAAGTTGAGGTAGGTCACTGCCCCAGCTTGCCGGACCGACAGGACTTTGCCCTCGACCACCAAAAAGCGCCCGATCCCGGCCAAAATATCGTCCGGACTTTCCGCGTTTTTTATGGCCGACGGGTCAGCCCAGCTGCCCTTTTTTTGGCGCCTCGCCTCGGCTTCCGACGACATCAGGGCCGCCGCGCAATCCTTGTCCGCGATTTCGGCGGAGACGATCGCCTCGCCCTGGGCAAGCAACATGGCCTGCACGGAGGCGTCGCTTTCGCCGACGAAGATGAACGCGCCCTGGCGGCCGTAACGGTCGGGCGTGTCGTCAGCGCCGCGCAGGGTCACGTCGCGGCCGACGAGAAGCGACGTCAGCGCCTGCTTCGTCGTTGCGGTCGGCTCGACGCCGGCGAGGCGGATTTCGCGGCCGTCGTCGAGGCGCACGCCGCGTGCATCGACGATGGCCGCGACGCGGCCCTCGCCCTGGGATTCGAACTGGCACGGTGTGGCGAGCGCGACATCGTGAGCTGCGATGAAGAGGGCCGCTGCGACTACTATGAAGGTGAGGGATCGCGTCACGTTGCCCGGAGAGGTTGCGTTACGCTCTAGCTTTAACCCAGGCGTAGCGGGTCGCGAAGAGGCTTCCTCACACTCCGTCATTGCGAGCGCAGCGAAGCAATCCAGAATCCCGCCGCGGTGACAGTCTGGATTGCTTCGCTGCGCTCGCAATGTTGAAGCATCTTGCGTCATCCCACCATTCCGCTTTGCGGAAAACGCGTGACGATCGCGCGACCTGCACGCCACCCGCGCTTGCTGCGCTCTCGCGCATGCGGCATGATTGCGGCAATCGCGATAGCCAAGAGCTATAACCAAGAGCAATAACCAAGCCGCCATCAGAGTACGGCGCGATAAGGGAGGCCTTTTTCAATGAAGAGAATTTTGTCGGGCATTTTTGCCGCGTCGTTCGCCCTGAGCGCAAGTGCCGTGCAGGCCCAGGACAAGCCGCCACTGAAGATCGGCGGCATCCTCGACATGTCGAGCCTGTACGCCGACATCACCGGCGCCGGCAGCGAGACCGCGGCCAAGATGGCGGTGGAGGATTTCGGCGGCGAGGTGCTGGGACGCAAGATCCAGGTGCTGGCCGCCGACCATCTCAACAAGGCCGATCTCTCCGCCAACATCGCCCGTGACATGCTCGACAATCAGGGCGTCGAGATGATCTATGACGTCGCGGCCTCCGCGACTGCGCTCGCCGCCGGCGAGATCGCCAAGGCGCGCAACAAGATCATCATCTTCAACGGCCCCGGCTCGATCCGCCTCACCAACGAGGCCTGCGGTCCCTACACCGTGCACTACGTGTTCGACACGTTCGGCCAGGCCAATGTGACCGGCCTTGCGGCCGTGAAGTCGGGCCTCGACACCTGGTACTTCCTCACCGCCGACTACGCCTTCGGCCAGGATCTCGAGAAGGACACCAGCAATGTGGTCGTGAAGACCGGCGGCAAGGTGCTGGGCAATGTCCGCCATCCGCTCAACACGTCGGATTTTTCGTCATTCCTGCTTCAGGCCCAAGCCTCGAAGGCCAAGGTGATCGGGCTGGCGAACGCCGGCGGCGACACCGTCAACGCCATCAAGCAGTCGRCCGAGTTCGGCATCATGAAAGGCGGCCAGAAGATCTCGCCGCTGCTCGCTTTCGTCACCGACATCGACTCGATTGGGCTGGAGACGGCGCAGGGCCTGCTGCTGGCCGAAGCCTTCTACTGGGACCTCAACGACGACACCCGCGCATTCTCGAAGCGCTTCACCGAGCGCATGAAGCGGCCGCCGACGTCGGCGCAGGCGGGCGTCTATTCCTCCGTCACGCATTATCTGAAAGCCGTGAAGGCGGCCGGCACGACCGACTCGGCCGCGGTGATCAAGGTGATGAAGGAGACCCCGATCAACGACTTCTTCGCCAAGGACGGCAAGATCCGCGAGGACGGCCGCATGATCCACGACATGTACCTGTTCGAGGTGAAGAAGCCGTCGGAGTCCAAGGGCCGCTGGGACGATTACAAGCTGCTCGCCACCGTGCCCGGCAACGAGGCGTTCCAGTCACTGGAGCAGTCGCGTTGCCCGCTGGTGAAGAAGTGACGCGAAGCGTCATCCCGGGGCTCGCGAAGCGAGAACCCGGGATCTCGAGGTTCTCAGGTGCGCAATTGCGCACCATGGTTCGATGCTTTGCATCGCCCCGGAACGACAGGATGGGCTCGTCATCCCGGGGCGCGACGAAGTCGCGAGCCCGGGATCCATCGGGCCGCAGTAACTGTTGAGAAATGGATTCCGGGTTCGCGACTACGTCGCGCCCCGGGAACGACAAAACAAACAACAACAAGGGAGACGTCCCATGAGCAACGACATGGTCCTGCAAAAGCTCGAAGCCGGGCTGCTCACCATCACCATGAACCGGCCGGAGCGCAAGAATGCGCTCAACCCGGACATGGTGCGGGGGCTGGTCGAGGCGGCACGGCGCGCGGCCGACGATCCGGAGGTGCGCGCGGTGCTGTTCAAGGGCGCGGGCGGCTCCTTCTGCGTCGGCGGCGACGTCAAGTCGATGGCGGAGGGCCGCGCGCCGCTGCCGTTCGAGACCAAGCTTGCGAATCTGCGCCGCGGCATGGAGGTCTCGCGCATCCTGCACCAGATGCCGAAGCCCGTGGTGGCGCAGCTCGATGGTGCCGCGGCCGGCGCCGGGCTTTCCATGGCGCTGTCCTGCGACCTGCGCGTCGCCTCCGAATCCTGCAAGATCACCACCGCCTTCGCCAAGGTCGGCTTCTCCGGCGATTACGGCGGCACCTATTTCCTCACCCAGCTGCTCGGCAGCGCGCGGGCACGTGAGCTCTATCTGACCTCGCCGGTGCTCACCGCGAAGGAGGCCCATGCGATCGGCATGGTGACAAAAGTCGTGCCGGACGCCGAGATCGACGCCGCCGCGCACGAGCTCGCGCTGTCGCTGGCGCAGGGCCCGTCGATCGCGCTCGGCTTCATCAAGCGCAACATCAACAATGCCGAGCATCTGGCGCTGGAAGACTGCTTCGACGGCGAGGCGATCCATCACACCCGCTGTGGCGACACCGAGGACCACAAGGAGGCCGCCAAGGCCTTCGTCGAGAAGCGCAAGCCGACCTTCCAGGGCGCATGACGATGGCGCCCTATATGCGGCTGCGGCAGATCTGCCTGGTCGCGCCGCGGCTCGCCCCCGTGATCTCCGACATCGCCGAGATCATGGGCCTCGCGGTCTGCTACCGCGACGGCAATGTCGCCAAATACGGCCTGGAGAACGCGCTGCTCCCGGTCGACACGATTCTGCTGGAGGTGGTGGCGCCGTTCAAGGGCGGCACCACGGCCGGCCGCTTCATCGAGAAGACCGGCGGCCGCGGCGGCTACATGGCGATCTTCTGCTGCAACGATCCCGACGAGCGCGGCCGGAATGCCAACGCCATGGGCGTGCGCACCGCCAACGTCATCGACCACGCGCCCTATCACGGCGTGCAGCTCCATCCCCGCGACTGCCGCGCCGCCTTCATCGAGTTCAACCATACCGACGGCAGCGACGACATTCTGGGGCCGTATCCACCGGCGGGTCCGGACTGGCAAAAATTCATCCGCAGGGATGTGACCCAGGCGCTGACAGCCGTGGAGATGCAGAGCCCGGATCCGATGGGGCTGGCGGAGCATTGGGGCAAGATCATCGGCGTTGCGCCGAGTAGCGATGCCGAGCTGAGGCTGCCTAACGCCACCTTTCGCTTCGTCAACGGCGCAAGCGAGATCATGAGCGCGCTTGAGTTTCGGGTCGCCGATGCGGCCAGTGTGCTGCATGCGGCGAGGGCAAAGGGCCACGCGGTCGCGGGCAGCGAGTTCTTGTTGGGTGGGGTGACGTTCCGTCTTGCTGCTTGAACTCTTGCCTTCGTAGATCTCAATCCGTCATCCCCGCGCAACGGCTTCGCCGTTGCGCGGGGATGACGGATTGAGAGAGTGTACGGCTCCACGAAGAAGGGAACGCCCCACATGCCGCATCCGCTCGACAGCTTCTTCGCGCCCGCGAGCATCGCGCTGATCGGGGCCTCGCGCGATCACGAGAAGATCCYGGGGCGGCTGTTGTCGATGCTGCGCAAGAACGACTATCCCGRCAAAATCTATCCGGTGAACCCGAACTATGCCAAGATCGACGGGCTCGCCTGCTACAAATCGGTCGCCGAGATCGGCGCACCGGTCGATCTTGCCGTCATCATCATTCCCGCGCGCGCGGTGCTGCCCGCACTCGAGCAATGCGCGGTCGCCGGCGTGAAGAACGCCGTCATCATTTCCTCCGGCTTTGCCGAGGAAGGCGGCGACAGTGCCGCGGTGCAGGACGCGATCGCGGCGCTGGCCAAGCGCACGGGCATGCGGATTTCCGGCCCGAATGCCGAAGGTTTTTTCAGCCAGGTGCAGCGCGTCGCGGCGACCTTCAGCCCCGCCGTGGACGTCAAGCCGGGCGTGGTGCCGCTGATTGCCACGACAAAGCGGATCGGCATCGTCGCGCAGAGCGGCGGCATCGGCTTTGCCTATTATCACCGCGCCA